>DATFJA010000070.1:0-5472 GCA_035269545.1 Salegentibacter sp. | reverse complement strand
AAGGTGATCTTCATCTCCAAGGATATCTGAAAGTACAGCGTGGCGCTCACCATCAGAAATTAATCCCATAGCGATACCAGAAACAGGTTTCTTCATTTTAACCCCGGCATCCATCATTGCCATAGTTCCGGCGCAAACCGTAGCCATAGAAGATGATCCGTTAGATTCCAATACTTCAGAAACAATTCTTACCGTATAAGGATTTTTTTCAGGAATCATTCCCTTTAATGCACGTTGCGCAAGATTTCCGTGTCCAATTTCACGTCTGGAAGTACCTCTAATTGGGTAAGCTTCTCCTGTACAAAATGGAGGGAAGTTGTAATGCAGGTAGAAAGTTTCTTCTCCCTGGTGGGTTGGCATATCTATGGTATTTGCTTCCCTGGAAGTTCCCAGAGTTACAGTTGCCAAAGCCTGAGTTTCCCCACGGGTGAAAATAGCCGAACCGTGTACCGATGGTAAATAATCGGTTTCACACCAGATAGGTCTAATTTCGTCGGTTTTTCTACCATCAAGACGCACACCTTCAGCAAGGGTAAGTTCTCTTACCGCATCCTTTTCGGTTTTGCTATAATATTTTTTAATTAGCTTTTCGTTTTCTTCCAATTCCTCTTCAGAAAATAAAGCTAAAACTTCATTTTTTACTTCTCCAAAAGCATCGCTACGTTCTTTTTTACTGTGACCGCCTTTAGCGATAGCGTAAATTTTATCGTAAGCCGCGTCGCGAACTTTTTTCTCAATATCTTCTTTTTCTTCAGCAGTAGCATATTCCCTTACCGGTTTTTTGCCAAAAGCTTCTGCAAGACGTAATTGAGCGTCTATTTGTTTCTTAATATGTTCGTGTGCGAACTGAATGGCTTCTGCCATTTCTTCTTCTGAAATTTCTTTCATTTCACCTTCTACCATCATTACAGAATCTGAAGAAGCACCAATAATCATATCGATGTCTGATTCTTGTAACTGGCTACGGCTAGGGTTAATCACAAATTCACCTTCTATCCTGGCTACACGAGCTTCAGAAATAGCGGTTTCGAAAGGAATGTCTGAAAGCTGAATGGCGGCCGAAGCAGCAAGTCCTGCCAAAGCATCTGGCATAACTTCTTCGTCGTGAGACATCAACTGGATCATCACCTGAGTCTCAGTTCTATAATCTGATGGGAAAAGTGGGCGTAATACGCGGTCTACAATTCTCATTGTAAGAACCTCACCGTCACTAGGTCTTGCTTCTCTTTTAAAGAAACCGCCCGGGTAACGACCTGCAGCAGCGAATTTTTCCCTGTAATCTACAGTTAATGGAAAGAAATCCATAGTGCTTTCTTTATAAGAAGACACTACAGTACAAAGCAACATAGCGTTGCCCATTTGAACAACAACCGACCCATGGGCCTGTTTTGCTAATTTTCCGGTTTCGATAGAGATTTCTCTTCCATCTCCTAAATCGATAACCTCTTTAAATGTTTGTGGAATCATAATTTTGAATTCTTCGTTTGATCTGAATAACTTCACCAGATCTTTTTGTTAAACAATGGTCTCCGTCTATACCGGACGGCCGGTGGTTGTGTTGTTGTGTTGTGTTGACCAATGAAAAACTACTCTCCTTGAGCGACAATTTTACTCGATAATCTAGATTAAATGCTTCGAGGCTTGCCTCGAAATCAATTTATATTTTCCAATATTAATGCTTCGTGAGCTTGCTCAGAAGTTGGTTACTCACTAAATGAGATTTAAAATATTTCAAGGCTTGCTTCTATTTTTTGTGTAATAGGGCTTGCCTTAGGAAATTTACAAATTAATACTATATAAAAAAAGGGGGCGTAAAGCCCCCTTTGAAATTTATTTTCTTAATCCTAATTCTTTAACGATCGCACGATATCTCATAATATCTTTCTTCATTAAATAATCAAGTAAGCTTCTTCTCTTACCAACCAGTCTTACCAAAGAACGCTCAGAGTTGTAGTCTTTACGATTCTTCTTTAAGTGGTCAGAAAGGTGAGAGATTCGGTAGGTGAACAAAGCAATTTGTCCTTCAGCAGAACCGGTGTCGGTTTTGCTTTTTCCGTGCTTCTCAAAAATTTCTTCTTTTCTTTCTTTGGCTAAATACATTCCAATATTAATTTTAATGATTTTTATGTATTGACAGTTTTTCCGTCAGTCGGCAAAGATACTACTTTCTATATAATTACCTACTTATAGGAAAATTTATTTTATGCTCTTATCGGTTGATTTTGAATGAGATCCAAATAAAGGTTTACTTTATTCTTAAGCTCAGATCTTTTTGTTATAAAATCTAAAAAGCCTTTTTCTTTAAGAAACTCTGAAGTTTGAAAATCTTTTGGAAGGTCTTTTCCTGTAGTGTCTTTTACCACACGTGGTCCTGCAAATCCAATTAAAGCACCTGGTTCAGAAATATTGATATCCCCTAACATGGCAAAGGATGCTGTGGTACCTCCGGTAGTTGGATCGGTTGCTAAAGAGATATAAGGTAGGCGAGCTTCTGCAAGTTGTGCCAATCTAACCGAGGTTTTTGCCAATTGCATTAAAGATAAAGCCGCTTCCTGCATCCTGGCCCCACCGGATTTAGAAATAATCATAAAAGGTATTTCGTTCTTTAAAGCATATTCTGCTGCACGGGCAATCTTTTCACCTACTACAGATCCCATAGAGCCGCCAATAAAATTAAAATCCATACAAGCTACTACCAAATCTTTTCCTTTAGATTTTCCAACAGCGGTACGAACCGCATCATTAAGATCGGTCTTTTCCTGGGCGGCCTTTAGACGATCGGTGTATTTCTTAGTATCCTTGAAATTTAAAGGATCTTTAGAAGTTACGTCCTTATCCAGCTCTTTGAACTTATTATCGTCAAACAGAATTTTGAAATATTCCTTACTGCCAATTCTTACGTGATAGCCGTCTTCCGGACTTACATAAAAATTGCTTTCCAACTGCTCAGCATCTACGATCTTGCCGGTTGGTGATTTGTACCAAAGACCTTTAGGAACATCTTTCTTATGTTCTGTTGGTGTTTGGATTCCTTTCTGTGTTCTTTTAAACCAAGCCATCTATTTTCAGGTTTCAGGTTTCAGTTTATTGCTAAGGCAAACAAACCGAAAGTTTTTACTTAAAATAAAAAACAGCCGGAATCTTTTAAATTCCAGCTGTTTGAAAAAATTAAATTTATAAAGTATTTACGTTGTTAAGGTCTTCAAATGCCTTTTTAAGTCGGGCTTTAAAAGTAAGCTCTCCTTCACGTAACCATTTTCTTGGGTCGTAATATTTTTTATTGGGAACATCGCCTCCTTCAGGATTACCAATTTGGGTAGCAAGGAAATCTTTCTTTTCTCCCATATAATTACGGATACCTTCCAGGTAAGCGTATTGAAGGTCGGTATCTATATTCATTTTAATCACTCCGTAACTAATCCCTTCGCGAATTTCTTCTACAGTAGAACCACTTCCTCCATGGAATACAAAATCAATATGGTTGTCTTCCACACCGTATTTCTTTGTAATATGTTCCTGAGAATTTTTAAGAATTACCGGGGTAAGCTTAACATTTCCTGGCTTATAAACTCCGTGTACATTTCCAAAAGCGGCAGCGATAGTGAACTGGTCACTTACTTTGCTTAATTCTTCGTAAGCATAGGCTACTTCTTCTGGTTGGGTGTATAATTTTGAGGAATCAATATCGGTATTGTCAACACCATCTTCTTCACCTCCTGTAACCCCAAGTTCAATTTCAAGGGTCATTCCCATCTTGCTCATTCTTTCCAGATACTTCTTGCAGGTAGCAATGTTTTCTTCAAGAGATTCTTCTGAAAGATCTATCATATGCGAGCTATACAATGGTTTTCCAAATTGCTCGAAATGTTTTTCGCTGGCATCTAATAAACCGTCTATCCAGGGAAGTAGTTTCTTTGCACAGTGGTCGGTATGTAATATCACAACCGCGCCATAAGCTTCGGCAAGTTCGTGTATATGCTTAGCTCCTGCAATAGAACCTGCAATGGCAGCCTTTTGATTTTCATTTGAAAGTCCTTTTCCAGCGTTAAACTGGCCACCTCCATTAGAGAATTGAATAATTACGGGTGAATTTAGTTCTGCAGCAGTTTCCATTACCGCATTCATACTGCTAGAACTTATTACGTTTACTGCCGGAAGGGCAAAACCTTTTTTCTTTGCGTAATTAAATATTTCCTGAACTTCTTTTCCTGTGGCTACGCCTGGTTTAATGTTATGACTCATAATTTTAGTTGAATTAGAAATACAAAAATAAGAAAATATGTTGGCTTAGAAAGGATAATTGATCCCTACATTATAGACAGCATTATTAAAGTTATAATTTCTAAACCAGCGATTGCCTTCGGGAAGGGCGGGGTTGTAGGTTTTAAAGCCAACATCAAACCTTAGCACAAAAAAGTTAAAGTCGTATCTTAGCCCAAAACCAGAGCCTACGGCAATATTTTTCAAGTCTGCAAGAGACTCAAAGGTCGCCTTTTCATCTTCAACGATATCCAATACATTCCAGATATTCCCAATATCTATAAATACAGCTGAATTTAGAGCCCCAAATAGATTGTAGCGATATTCGGCGTTCAGGGCAAGCTTCATATTAGCCTCGTTAAATTCATTTCTGCCACCACTGCTTCCGGGACCAAGATCGTAAGCTCTCCAGGCGCGGTTATCATTGGGGCCACCTGCAAAGAAACTTCTTACAAATGGAATGCTATTGGCGTTTCCGTAAGGAATTGCCACGCCTCCAAAAGCACGAAATGCAAAAATGTTATCTCTCCCCATATCCCAGTGTTTTATGAAATCGACTTCGGTTTTGATATACTGAGAGAAATTCACTCCTAAAATATTATAGTTTCCATTATCATTTTCTTCAAAATTTGCTAGAGAAGAAATCGCGGAAAGAGTATTTCCCGCGGCTTCTATTTTAAACCTAAAGCGTGTAAATTCCTGGTCGTATAAATTTTTCTTTGTATTCCATAAATAGGTGTAATTAGTAGCGAAAATGAGGTTATTTTCGGTTAAACGATTTTTTCGTTCTCCAATATTATTTACCAGTTGTACCTGATCTTCATCAAGGCCGGTAGTGCCTCCGGTGTCATTAGACACATCCCTGATAAAACTTTCGGCCCCGGTGGGAATAATCAATAATCCTTCTGTATTTAAATATGCAGGATTGGTTACTATACTACCCGATTGAACAATTTGATTGAGGTCATTATAGGAATTACGGTAAACATTAAAATAGTTATCGGTATTCAGGTTCCTGACATATTGGATGTTTAAAAGATCCAGACGGTTAGAAAGTTGTGGCGATGGGTTCCATCTATAATTGAGAATTCCGGTAAGGTTTCGCTTGTCAAGTCCAATGTTATTTTGGGTACTTACCCCTACGCTAAGTGCCGTAAAGGGTTGCATGTATTTAGGAATAAAACGATCTGTACTAACTGGAAGAAAAATTCT
>DATFJA010000069.1:0-2361 GCA_035269545.1 Salegentibacter sp. | reverse complement strand
CCAATCGCATAGAGATTTTTGCGTAAGCTTTTGAAGGAAGTACTGTTTTTGCACCTTCCCCAATATAACCACCCCACATTCCATTTACATCTAAGGTGGGACGAATAGAGGCTCTCTCTAAAGTAGAATAGCCGGCTTCCCCGTAAACATCGCCAATATCAATTTTTTTCTTGTAAGCTTCTTCATCGTAAGGAGCTTCCGCCATTTTAGCGCGTTCTTCTTTACTTAATTCCTCAACCTTATCATAAAAACCGGGAATAGTTATATGATTATTTTCATCGGTTAAAGATGCAATCATTTTGCTGAGAATATTAATCGGATTTGCTACAGCGCCACCATATAAACCTGAATGCAGGTCTCTATTTGGCCCGGTAACTTCCACTTCAACATAGGAAAGTCCGCGAAGTCCCGTGGTGATAGATGGCGTATCTTTAGCGATCATCCCGGTATCGGAAATAAGGATCACATCGTTGGCAAGTTTCTCTTTATTATTTTCTATAAACCAGCCTAAATGCTCGCTACCCACTTCTTCTTCGCCTTCAATCATAAATTTCACGTTGCAGGGAAGCTCATTGTTTTTCGTCATATATTCCATTGCCTTTACGTGCATAAACATCTGGCCTTTATCGTCACATGCGCCACGAGCATAAATAGCACCCTCGGGATGAATTTCGGTCTCCTTGATCACGGGTTCAAAAGGAGGGGAGTTCCAAAGGTCTAAAGGATCTGGTGGTTGCACATCATAATGGCCGTACACTAAAACGGTAGGCAGGTTTTTATCTATTATTTTTTCTCCATAAACAACAGGATGACCCGGAGTTTCACAAATTTCAGCAGAATCACAACCGGCTTCCAATAAATTTTTTTTCACCGCTTCTGCGGTTTTTATCATGGAATCCTTGTAGTTAGAATCGGCGCTTATGGATGGAATTTTCAGTAAATCAATGAGTTCGCTAAGGAATCTATCTTTATTTTCCTCAACATATTTTTTAATATCGGTCATACTAGAAATTTTAACTGAGATAAAGGTAAAAAAAATATTTCCAGACTATTTGTGAATTGAAACATTTATGTATATTTGCATCCGCTTAGTTAAAGCAACACATATTGAAATGCGGGCGTGGTGGAATTGGTAGACACGCTAGACTTAGGATCTAGTGCCTTACGGTGTGAGAGTTCGAGTCTCTCCGCCCGCACAAAGGGATAAGCCGACTTGAAAGAGTCGGCTTTTTTGTTTTAATTTTTTATTTGAATTACATCTAATTCTCCATATGCTGATGAGCGTCAGGTTTTATCTCTCTAACATCTTTTTACTTTGTAACTTCTAAAACTACTTAAAGATGGGAAAAGTAAAAAATAGATGGCTTATTGCGGCCTCAGCGGTAGGTATTCATATTTCGATTGGTTCGGTTTATGCCTGGAGCGTTTATACCAAACCCCTGATCCAAAAATTTGGATGGGAACTTGCAGATACTCAGTTCACTTTTAGCCTTGCCATATTTTTTCTTGGTATTTCGGCTGCTTTCTTAGGGCATTATCTGGAAAAAAAGGGACCAAAGAGGTCCGGGCTGCTTGCAGCTATTTTCTTCGGAGTAGGAATTATAGGCTCCGGAGTAGCAATTCATTTTGAGTCTATCTATCTTCTTTACTTATTCTACGGGGTGTTTGGTGGTATAGGACTTGGTTTAGGTTACATTACTCCTGTTTCTACACTGGTAAAATGGTTTCCCGATAAACGCGGACTCGCTACCGGGTTGGCTATTATGGGTTTCGGTTTTGCAGCCCTAATCAGTAGCCCAGTAATTGTTTATTTAATCTCTGCCGTAGGTATTGCAAATACTTTCTTTATCATGGGGAGTATCTATTTTTTATTAATATTAGTTTCATCATTATACCTGGCGCCACCTCCAAAAGATTGGATGCCGGAAGGATTTAAGGCAGTTGCAGAGTCCGGGAAGAAAGTTGTAAAGGCCGATCTTTCCCAGCTCACAGCTAATGAAGCCGTAAAAACAAGAAGGTTCTGGTATTTATGGTTTATGCTTTTTATAAATATTTCCTGCGGAATTGCAATTATTTCGGTAGCATCACCCATGGCCCAGGAATATGCCGGAATGGGCGTTGTGGCAGCGGCTACTATGGTTGGAATCATGGGACTATTTAATGGTGCCGGTAGAATAGGCTGGGCAACTTTTTCTGATTTTATTGGAAGACCAATGATGTTTGCGCTGTTTTTTGGCATCCAGATCATTGCTTTCTTCTTATTACCTACAGCCGGTAATGCCATTATATTTCAGGCGTTAATTTTCCTTATTCTCTCGTGTTATGGAGGTGGTTTCGCCACTATTCCCGCTTATATAGGAG
>DATFJA010000068.1:0-16091 GCA_035269545.1 Salegentibacter sp. | reverse complement strand
ACTAAAAGCCTAATAAACATTCAAAAAACTTTAGGTTTTATTTTTAAAAACCTACTTTTGTAATCGCAAAAATCAAAAAATTTATGAGCGTTTTAGTCAATAAAAATTCAAAAATAATAGTTCAGGGGTTTACCGGTAGCGAAGGTACTTTTCACGCTGAACAAATGATAGAATACGGAACCAACGTTGTTGGAGGTGTAACTCCGGGTAAAGGAGGTCAAAAACACCTTAACAAACCGGTTTTTAACACAGTTTCTGAAGCTGTTGAGAAAACAGAAGCAGATGTTTCAATAATCTTTGTACCACCTGCTTTTGCTGCTGATGCAATTATGGAAGCTGCAGATGCTGGAATTAAAGTAATTATAACTATTACTGAAGGTATTCCGGTTGCAGATATGGTAAAAGCCTACGATTATATTCAGCATAAAGATTGTCGTTTGGTGGGGCCTAACTGTCCGGGAGTTATTACTCCGGGAGAAGCAAAAGTTGGTATTATGCCAGGTTTTGTTTTCAAAAAAGGAAAAGTAGGAATTGTATCTAAATCTGGTACTCTAACTTATGAGGCAGCAGATCAGGTTGTAAAACAAGGTCTTGGAATTACTACTGCCATTGGAATTGGGGGAGATCCAATTATTGGAACTACTACTAAAGAAGCCGTAGAATTATTGATGAACGATGATGAAACCGAATGTATTGTTATGATCGGTGAAATTGGAGGTCAATTAGAGGCTGATGCTGCTAAATGGATTAAAGAGAATGGAAATAAGAAACCGGTTGTAGGCTTTATAGCCGGAGAGACTGCACCAGCTGGCCGTACTATGGGGCACGCAGGAGCAATTGTTGGTGGAAGCGAAGATACCGCACAAGCTAAAAAAGCTATTCTTAAAGAAAATGGAATTCACGTTGTAGATTCTCCAGCAGAGATTGGAAAAAAAGTAGCCGAGGTTATGAAAGGCTAAAATCTTTCAAATTTATATTATAATCCTCCTGCATTGGTCATAAAGACTAAATACAGGAGGATTTTTTATTTCTTGGTATTAGCTTTTGCTATATTTGAAACTGTTTAATTAACATCAATCTTTTTACAAATATGAAATTATTAGAAGGAAAGAATGCCATAATAACCGGTGGTAGCCGCGGAATAGGAAAAGGAATAGCTAAAGTCTTTGCTGAACACGGTGCCAATGTAGCTTTTACTTATAATTCTTCGGCCGAATCTGCTAACGCTCTAGCCGATGAATTGAGCAAACTTGGAGTAAAAGCCAAAGCCTACCAATCTAACGCTGCCAGTTTCAAAGAAGCTGAACAGTTAATAAAAGACGTTGTTGAAGATTTTGGAAGTATAGATATTTTAATAAATAACGCAGGTATCACCAAAGACAACTTGTTGATGCGTATGAGCGAAGAGGATTTTGATAAGGTTATTGAAGTAAACCTTAAATCTATCTTTAATATGACTAAAGCAGTACAGCGTACTCTATTGAAACAACGTAAAGGAAGTATTATCAATATGAGTTCTGTAGTTGGAGTCACCGGAAACGCCGGCCAGGCAAATTACGCTGCTTCAAAATCTGGGATTATTGGTTTCTCTAAATCTATGGCCCAGGAACTGGGTTCTAGAAATATTAGAACTAATGTTATCGCTCCCGGTTTTATAGAAACTGAAATGACTGAAAAATTAGACGAAAAAGTAGTGGATGGCTGGAGACAGGCAATTCCTTTAAAACGTGGCGGAAGCCCGGAAGATATTGCCAACGCTTGTGTTTTTCTTGGTAGTGATCTAAGTGCTTACATCACCGGCCAGGTGCTTCACGTAGATGGCGGAATGCACACGTAGATAAGTTAGTAGTTGAGAGTTAATTGTTATTAGAACTTTTAACTTTTAACCAATAACTATTAACTACCTTAACTTCAATGGAACTTTCAACAATTTTATTTATCGCCCTGGCTGCAATTTTCGCGCTGGGGTTTGCTTTTTTTCAATACCTCTATAAAACAAAAAAAAGAGGTAAGGATGCTTATATTCTCTTTGCATTGCGCTTTCTTTCCGTTTTTGTGCTGCTTTTATTACTCATAAATCCTAAATTCACTTTTACCAGCTATACTTTAGACAAACCCAACCTGGTACTTGCCGTAGATGATTCCGAATCTATAAAACATCTGGAGCAGGAAGATACCGTGCAATTAATTCTGGACCAGTTGAAGTCAAATAAAGAGATAAATAAGAATTTCGACCTTGTTCAATATAAGTTTGGCAATGAATTGAATCCTGGAAATAGTAATGAGTTCAATAAATCTGAAACTAATATTTTTTCGGCATTAGAATCCATTGAAGAATTATCCAGAAGAAAGGAAACAGCCATTGTTTTAATTTCTGATGGAAATCAAACTGCAGGCAGAAACTTTCGATATTTTAAGCCAGATGCTAATACAAAGATTTACCCTGTTGTAGTAGGGGATACCACGCAATATCAAGATTTAGAATTATCAAGATTAAACCTAAACAACTATGCTTTTTTAAACAATCGCTTTCCTGTAGAGTCTTTTATTTCTTATTCGGGCGAAGAAAGCATAAATGCAAGATTCGTTATCAAGGCAGGGGATAACACCATTTTTTCTAAAGATATTTCCCTGGATTCAGAAAATAATTCCAGCGTAATCCGGGCAGAACTTCCTGCTTCAAGGCTTGGAGTTCTTTCTTACGAAGCTGAAATTGTTCCCCTGGAAACTGAAAAGAACATAGCGAATAATGCCAAAAATTTTGCGGTGGAAGTAATTGATGAGCGAACTGAAATTCTATTGGTAAGCGCTATTCCCCATCCAGATGTGGGAGCCATTAAAAAAGCTGTGGAAACCAATAAACAGCGGCAACTTGAAATTAAATATGTTCAGGAAAATCTCCTAGAAATAAAAGGTTACCAATTGGTCATTTTGTATCAACCTACTTCGAAATTTGCTTCCGTTTTTGAAGATTTAGCCGAAAATAATCAAAACTACCTCATTATATCCGGAACAGAAACAAATTGGAATTTTCTGAATAGTATCCAGGATTTTGTGAGGAAAGATTTTACCAATCAAACTCAGGAAATTTTCGCGGTAAGGAATTCTAATTTCAATCAATTTCAGTTCGAAGAAGTAGGTTTTTCTGAATTTCCTCCGCTGGAAGATAAATTTGGCAAAATCAGCGTTCAAAGTAATAATCTTGAAAGCATCTATTTCCAGGAAATTGAAAATGTAGAAACTTCACAGCCTTTAATAGCTATACAGGGCAGTGGGCAGAGGAAGCACGCCTTTATTTTTGGAGAAAATATATGGAGATGGCGTTCTGCTGCCTTTTTAGAGTATAAATCTTTCGAAAAATTCGATAATTTTTTAGGAAAACTTGTTCAGAATTTAGCAGCGACAAAGAGAAGAGACCGATTAACGATAGATTATAAGTCATTCTATTATGAAAACGAATCGGTTAATCTTAGTGCTAATTTTTTCGATCAAAATTATCAATTTGATGCTAATGCTAATTTGAATATTTCAGTAGAAGATTCATTAAAAACTATTGAGTCCCAATTTATTTTAAAGAATAATGCCTATGAAGTTGATTTAGGAAGTTTAGCTCCAGGAACTTATAATTTTAGGATTACCGAATCCGAATCCCAAATTTCCCGTTCCGGAAGCTTTGAAATTATACCCTATAATATTGAACAAAAATTTATTTCAGCTAATAAAAATGCCATGGAAGCTTTAGCTGAAAATTCTGGCAGTAAGGTTTATTACCAAAATCAAATTCAAGATCTAATAGCTGGTCTTTTAAGTAAGGATAAATATAAGCCCATTCAAAAAAGCCAACAAAAAAGCGTACCTTTGATAGACTGGTATTACCTTCTATTTTTGCTTGTTTTATTGCTGGCTTCAGAATGGTTTTTCAGGAAGTACAAAGGATTAATTTAAATTTAATTATATATGGAAAGATTACCCAAGCTAGGAATTCCTATTCTTATAGGAATCGTAATTTTAATAATTTTCGTTGCTAAATCTACTGTTACTATTGGCTCTGGTGAAGCCGGAGTTTTATATAAAACTTTTGGTGGTGGTGTGGTTACAGATGGACCACCTTTAAATGAAGGTTTTCACCTGGTAGCTCCCTGGAATAGAGTGTTTATTTATGAGGTTAGACAACAATCCCTGGAAGAAAAAATGCAGGTTTTAAGTTCTAATGGTCTTCAAATTGATATTGATGCTTCTACCTGGTTTCAACCATCTTATGCCAACCTTGGTAGCTTACACCGTGAAAAAGGTGAAGAATACATAAGGCGTTTGCTTCAACCGGCAGTAAGGTCGGCAGCAAGATCTGTTGTAGGAAGATATAACCCAGAACAATTGTATGCCAGTAAAAGGGAGGCAATTCAGAAAGAAATATTAGAAGAAACTCAAATTTTACTTCAGGACCAATATGTACAGGTTAACGAGGTTCTGGTACGTGACGTTTCACTTCCGCCAAATATTAAAGATGCCATTGAGCGTAAATTACGCCAGGAGCAGGAATCTTTAGAATATGAATTTCGTTTAACCAAAGCAGAGCAGGAAGCCGAACGCCAGCGAATTGATGCCGAAGGTAAAGCTCGTGCGAACGAAATTCTAAACGCCTCCTTAACTCCCAATATCTTAAAGGAAAAGGGAATTCAGGCTACGCTTGAACTTGCTAAATCGGGTAACTCGAAAACCGTGATTATAGGTTCTGGTGAAGATGGAATGCCCTTAATTTTAGGTGGAGGGAATTAAACAACCTATAATTTTTTAAAAAGCTGTTTTGCAGTTTAAAATTTATATTTAGATTTGTAATCACAATGACGAATTATCAATTACATCACCATCATATTTACTACTGCGCTCAGGCGAGGTAAATTTGGTGTGTTGTGATTTCAACATATTTAAAACCCGTTTGAGCTATTCAAACGGGTTTTTTATTTTATAACCAACAACCACAGTTTAAAAGAAAAATTAAAGAAATGAGCCAGGAAAAATTAAGAATTGCTATTCAAAAATCAGGTAGATTAAACGAAGATTCCCTAAAAATATTAAAGGACGCAGGCATTTCTATAGATAATGGAAAAGAACAACTCAAAGCTTCCTCCCGAAACTTTCCTTTAGAGGTAATGTATCTTAGAAATGGCGATATACCGCAGTATTTAAGAGATGGTGTTGTAGATATAGCTATTATAGGGGAGAACGTCTTAATTGAAAAAGGGAATGATATTATCCAGGGTGAAAAGCTTGGTTTTTCAAAATGTCGCGTTTCTCTCGCAGTACCAAAATCTATGGAATATAGTGACATCAATGACCTTGATGGTAAAAAGATCGCCACTTCTTATCCTAATACCGTAAACGAATTTCTTGAGAAGAAAGGAATTTCGGCAGAATTGCATATTATTAATGGTTCAGTAGAGATAGCTCCAAATATTGGGCTTGCAGATGGTATTTGTGATATTGTTTCCAGCGGAAGCACGCTTTTCAAAAACGGACTAAAAGAGGTAGAAGTAATGCTGAAGAGCGAAGCTGTTCTCGCTATCTCACCCAAAATTTCAGAAGCTCGTCAACAGATCTTAGAGAAATTACAATTTAGGTTGAAATCGGTTTTAAATGCGCGTACTTCTAAATATATTCTGTTAAATGCTCCAAATGAGAATTTAGAGAACATAATCAAATTACTACCTGGAATGCGTAGCCCAACTGTTTTACCGCTTGCCGAAGAAGGGTGGAGCTCTATCCATACAGTAATTAATGAAGAGCGTTTCTGGGAAGTTATAGATGAATTAAAACTAAATGGTGCCGAAGGTATTTTAGTAGCGCCAATTGAAAAAATGGTACTTTAAGATGAAAAAGTTTTTTAATCCTACTAAAGCCGAATGGCCAGAAATATTAAAAAGGCCCACCCAAACGGTTGAAGATATCGAAGAAACGGTAAACCAGGTTTTTGCTGAAGTAAAATCCAAAGGTAACGCGGCGGTTTCTAAATATACCGAACTTTTTGACGGCATAAACCTCCCAAATATTCAGGTTACAGAAAAAGAAGTAAGTGCTGCTGCAAATGAGGTTTCCGAGGAATTGAAAGAAGCCATAAAATTGGCTAAAAGTAATATCGAAAAATTTCACACCGTCCAAAAAACCGATAAGATTGAAATTGAAACCACCAATGGGGTAAAATGCTGGCAGGAAAAAAGAGCAATTCAAAAGGTTGGTTTATATATCCCTGGCGGAAGCGCTCCTTTATTTTCCACTATTTTAATGTTAGCTACTCCCGCAAATATTGCAGGTTGTAAAGAAATTGTGCTTTGTACTCCGCCAGATAAGAACGGCAATGTGCATCCAGCTATTTTATATACTGCAGAACTTTGTGGCGTCACTAAAATATATAAAGTTGGGGGTATCCAGGCAATTGCAGCTATGACATTTGGGACAGAAAGTGTTCCTAAAGTTTACAAGATCTTTGGTCCCGGAAATCAATTTGTTACCGTTGCCAAACAACTGGCAACCCGTCATAATGTGGCTATAGATATGCCCGCTGGCCCTTCTGAATTGCTGGTTTTTGCAGACGATTCTTCCAATTCTGCTTTTGTTGCTTCAGATCTTTTAAGCCAGGCAGAACACGGTGCAGATAGCCAGGTAATTCTTGTGTCTACTTCTAAAAATTTAATTGAAGAAGTAGAGAAAGAGGTAGAAAGTCAGTTAGAAGTTTTACCCAGAAAGAGTATTGCTGAAAAGGCTATAGCTCATTCAAGATTAATTTATGTTGAAAAGAAACAAGATGCGCTGGAGTTAATCGACGAATATGGCCCTGAGCACTTTATTATTTGTGCTGATGATGAGGCCTTTTTTACTGAAGGAATTCAAAATGCAGGTTCGGTTTTTATAGGAAACTATACTCCCGAAAGTGCGGGCGATTATGCTTCTGGAACAAACCATACTTTACCAACAAATGGCTACGCAAAGCAATACAGCGGCGTAAATCTGGATAGTTTTATGAAGAGTATGACTTTTCAAAAGATAACAGAAGAAGGAATTAAAGAAATTGGTCCGGCCATAGAATTAATGGCAGAAGCCGAAGGTTTGGAGGCACATAAAAACGCGGTGACATTGCGATTAAAGGAACTAAAATAATTTTGAAAATTACGTCACCCTGAACTCGTTTCAGGGTCTATCTTAAGTAGATTTTTAGATTCTGAAATAATCCCGAAGCTTCGGGACAGATTGACGATTTAAGACCATTTAAAGAGAATGAAAGAATTCAATATAAATAACCTGGTAAGACCGAACGTGGCCGGTTTAGAACCTTATTCTTCCGCCAGGGACGAATACCAGTCTACAGGTTCTGAAATGGTTTTCCTGGATGCTAATGAAAATCCATTTCAAACTGATGTAAACCGTTATCCAGATCCGCAACAACGCAATCTAAAAGCTGAATTGGCAAAAATGAAAAATGTTTCAACGGAACATATTTTATTGGGAAATGGCAGTGATGAAGTTTTGGATCTCTTATTTAGATCATTTTGCGAACCGGGCAAGGATAATGTTATTACGTTACCGCCTACATACGGAATGTATAAGGTGTTGGCTAATATCAATAATATTGAGAATAGGGAAGTGTTGTTGAGTACAGATTTTGAACCTAAGGTTGAAGAAATTCTGAATTCGATAGACCAAAACACAAAAATGATCTTTTTGTGTTCACCAAATAATCCAACCGGGAACTCATTTTCAGAAGAAAAAATCATCCATATTCTGGAAAACTTTAATGGATTAGTAATTATTGATGAAGCCTATATTGATTTTTCTACTGAAGAAAGCTGGCTAAATAAACTAGAGCAATATCCAAATTTGGTGATCACCCAAACGCTTTCAAAAGCATTTGGAATGGCGGGTATTAGATTGGGAATATGCTATGCTTCCGCAGAAATAATTGAGATTCTGAACAAAATAAAACCTCCCTATAATGTAAACGAATTAACTCAGTCAAGAGCTTTAGATCGGTTGCTGAATAAGGAAAAAGTAAATTCAGAAATTTCTGATTTACTTAAGGAAAGGGATCTTTTAAGTAAAGCTTTAGTTCAAGTGAATTTTATTGAAAAAATATATCCGTCTGATGCTAATTTTATATTGGTAAAAGTAGACGATGCTAATAACAGATATGACCAACTGTTAAAAAAAGGTATAGTAATTAGAAACCGAACCACACAACCGCTTTGTGAAAATACCTTACGGTTTACGGTTGGGACTGGAGAGGAAAATGAGAAATTACTGAAGGCTTTGCAAAGCCTTTAGTAATTTCGAAATGCTGAACTTGTTTCAGTATCTTTTGTAGATATGACTTATTATGTTTACATATTAACTAATAAAAACAGAAGCGTTTTGTATATAGGATGTACAAAAAATATTATTGTGCGTTTAAGACAGCATCAATTAGGAAAAGGTGCAAAATTCACCCGAGAATATAATGCTTTTGATCTTATATATTTAGAAAAGATTGGCGACACTAAACGAGCAAAAGCTAGAGAAATACAATTAAAAAACTGGCATAAAATCTGGAAGTGGAATTTAATTAAGAAATATAATCCTTCCTTAAAAACATTAAGTTTAAATTCAAAAGGCCCTGAAACAAGTTCAGGGCATAACTAAAGTTATGAAAAAAGTATTATTTATAGATCGTGATGGGACTTTAATTCACGAGCCGGAAGATTACCAGGTAGACCGTATTGAAAAACTGGAATTTTACCCGGAAGCTTTGTATTATTTAAAGAAAATTGCCACAGAATTGGATTTTGAGTTGGTAATGGTGACCAATCAGGATGGCCTGGGAACAGAAGCCTATCCTGAGAAAGACTTTTGGCCTATTCAAAATTTTATTCTTCAAACCTTTAAGAATGAAGGTGTGGAATTTAAGGAAGTGCTAATGGATCGTACTTTTGCAAAAGATAATTCTCCTACCCGGAAGCCTAATACCGGACTTTTAGAGGAGAAATATCTAAATAACGAAGAAAACTACGATCTAAAGAATTCCTTTATGGTCGGTGACCGACTTACAGATATTGAATTTGCATATAATTTTGGAGGGAAAGGTATATTTATAGATACCCACGAAGATCTCGCAAGTGATGAAGTGAAAAACGATCAGGAAAAGGTTAAAGAAACTATCGCTTTAAAAACCGATAGTTGGAAAGAGATATATGAATTTTTGAAGTTGAACGATAGAACAGCTGAAATTTCAAGGAAAACCAATGAAACCGATATCTTTATTCAACTAAATTTAGATGGTACAGGGAAATCTGATATTACTACTGGCATTGCATTTTTTGATCATATGTTAGATCAGATTGCACGTCACGGCCAAATGGACCTTATCGTGAATGTTAAAGGAGATTTGGAAGTTGATGAGCACCACACCATAGAAGATACGGCAATTGCACTTGGAGAGGTTTTTAGCAAAGCTTTGGGCAATAAACTTGGTATAGAACGATACGGTTTCTGCCTACCTATGGACGATTGCCTGGCCCAGGTAGCCATAGATTTCGGTGGTAGAAACTGGATAGTTTGGGAAACCGAATTTAAACGTGAGATGGTTGGAAAAATGCCTACTGAAATGTTCTACCATTTCTTTAAGTCATTTACCGATGGAGCCAAAGCCAACCTTAATATAAAAGCTGAAGGACAAAATGAGCATCACAAAATTGAAGCGATATTTAAAGCCTTTGCCAAAGCCATTAAAGTAGCGGTGAAACGCGATGCTGAAAAAATGATACTTCCATCTACTAAAGGAATGCTTTAAAATTGAAACCAGGAGAAATCTTTCTTTTAATCCACAATATCCTATAAAATTGAAAATAGTAATAATAGATTACGGAGCCGGTAATATTCAGAGTATCAAATTTGCCATAAAGCGACTTGGATATGAGGCTATTTTAAGCAGTGATGCTGAAGAAATTAAGGCAGCAGATAAAGTGATTTTTCCTGGAGTAGGCGAGGCCAGCAGCGCAATGAAAATGCTAAAGTCTACCGGTTTAGATAAAGTGATTCCTACTTTAAAACAGCCGGTTTTAGGGATTTGCCTGGGAATGCAGTTAATGTGTACTTATTGCGAGGAAGGAGATACAAACGGACTTGGAATTTTTCATGCTGACGTGGTGAAATTCAATAACCAGTTAAAAGTTCCGCAAATTGGGTGGAATAAAATTTATGATTTAAGTTCCGACTTGTTTTCAGGAATTTCAGAAGGAGAATTCGTGTATTTGGTACATAGTTTTTATGTAAAGGAATGTGCAGAAACCATAGCATCAACCGAATATGGAGTGGAATACACTTCAGCTATTCAGAAAGATAATTTTTATGGGGTACAATTTCACCCCGAAAAAAGTAGTGATGCCGGAGAGAAAATTCTGGAGAATTTTTTGAAGTTAGAAGTACGAAATTAAAAGTACGAAGTAATGAATAATTTAAAAAACAGAACAAAACAGTTCGCATTAGATTGCTGGTTTTTCCGTAAAGAAATACCTTATTCCAGAGAGTATAATGCTTTTGCCAATCAACTCATCCTTTGTTCAAGTTCTGTGGGGGCAAATTATAGAGCTTCTCAACGCGCGAAATCCACTGCCGATTTTATAATAAACTTAAAATTGTTGAAGAAGAAGCAGACGAGAGTATGTATTTTCTTGAATTATTTATGGAAATCATGAAAGATAAAGACATTGGAACAGCTCAAAACTTACACCGTGAAGCGGAAGAGATTTTGGCCATTACAGTAGCATCAATAAATACAGCAAGACGAAAACAACAAAATATAATTTTAATTTTTTATATCTCGTATTTCAAACTTCTAACTTCGTACTTAAAATGAGAATAATTCCCGCTATAGATATAATTGAAGGCAAATGTGTTCGCCTTTCTAAAGGTGATTATAATACCAAGAAAATTTATAATAAAAATCCGCTAGAAGTAGCTAAAAATTTTGAGGCGCACGGAATTCAGTATTTGCATTTGGTAGATTTGGATGGTGCCAAATCAAAAAATATCGTAAACCATAAAATACTGGAAGAGATTGCTTCAAAAACTAGCTTAAAAGTAGATTTTGGAGGTGGATTAAAAACTGATAAAGACTTACAAATTGCTTTTGAATGCGGTGCACATCAAATTACCGGTGGAAGTATCGCGGTTAAAGACCCTGATACTTTTAAATCCTGGATTCAAAAATTTGGTTCTGAAAAAATAATCCTGGGTGCTGATGCGAATAATGAAAAAATTGCAGTTAGCGGCTGGCAGGAAGAATCTAATAAAGAACTGATTCCTTTTATTCAGGAATACCAGGAAGAAGGCATAAGCTATGTGATTTGCACCGATATCTCTAAAGATGGAATGCTGGAGGGGCCTTCCTTTGAACTTTACCGCAGAATTCTGGAAGAAACTTCATCAGAAGATAAAAAACTAAAGCTTATAGCTTCGGGAGGAATTTCTACCTTTAACGAATTACCAAAACTGGCTGAACTTGGGTGCGAAGGCACTATAATAGGAAAAGCTATTTACGAGGGGCGTATTCAAATGAAAGAATTAGAAAGATTTATTTTAGAAAATTAATTGTGACCTCCTTTTAAAAGAGGAGGCTGATGAGCGGAATGCTTGAACCTTTTCGGCTTACGGCCACTTTTCCTTGAAAAGGGAAGGAACTTTAAAATATAAACAATGCTTACAAAACGAATTATACCCTGCCTGGATATTAAAGATGGAAGAACTGTTAAGGGCGTAAATTTCATAGATTTGCGTGATGCAGGTGACCCTGTGGAGCTGGCAGCCATCTATGCTGAGTCTGGTGCAGATGAATTGGTTTTTCTGGATATTTCTGCTACTGAAGAGAAACGAAAAACCCTAGCCAATTTAGTAAGACATGTTGCCGAAAAAGTAAACATCCCGTTTACAGTTGGTGGTGGAATTTCATCGGTAGAAGATGTAGATATATTGCTTCAAAATGGAGCCGATAAAGTTTCTATAAATTCTTCGGCAGTGAAAAATCCTGGTCTAATCAACGAGCTCGCTGCTAAATTCGGGAGTCAGTGTATTACAGTGGCGATAGATGCCAAACAGGTAAACGGTGAATGGCTGGTGCATTTAGTTGGTGGAAAAGTGCCAACCGATATCAATTTATTTCAATGGGCTAAAGAAGTTGAAGAACGTGGTGCCGGGGAGATCTTATTTACTTCTATGAATAACGACGGAACCAAAGAAGGCTTTGCAAACGAAGCCCTGGCAGTTTTATCTTCAGAACTAAATATTCCAATAATCGCTTCAGGTGGTGCCGGAAATATGCAGCATTTTTGCGATACTTTTATTGAAGGAAAGGCTGATGCAGCTCTTGCAGCGAGTGTTTTTCATTTTAAGGAAATCGAGATTAAAGATTTAAAAGAAGAACTCCGCAGAAATGGAGTGGAAGTTAGGCTATAAGATTCAAGAATAGAGAAAAAAGAGAATAGAATAAAGAGATCTTTATTCTCTGCTCTTTTATATTAGATTCTCGATAAAAATCGGGGCAGGCACTGAAATAAATTCAGCATGACGTATAAAAAAATAAATATGAATATAGATTTTAATAAAAATAAAGACGGACTTGTTCCCGCGATAATCCAGGATGCATCAACTAAAAATGTATTGATGTTGGGTTATATGAACGAGGAAGCATTCTTGAAAACCAATGAAACAAAGAAAGTCACTTTTTTTAGCAGGACCAAAAATCGTTTATGGACCAAAGGCGAAGAAAGCGGTAATTATCTTCATTTAGTCAACATTAAAAATGATTGCGATAATGATACCTTGCTAATTTCGGTTAATCCTGAAGGTCCAACCTGCCACAAAGGAACAGACACTTGCTGGGCAGAAGAAAATGAGCCTAATTTCGGTTTCCTTTCTCATTTAGAAGGAATTATCGCAAAACGCAAAAGAATGAGTGAGGTTGAGCCTGAATTGCGAGAAGATAAAAACTCTTATGTAGTTTCGCTTTTTGACGCCGGAATGAATAAAATTGCTCAGAAAGTTGGCGAGGAGGCCGTGGAAACAGTAATTGAAGCCAAGGATGATAATGAAGAATTATTCTTGAACGAAAGCGCCGATTTACTTTTTCATTACCTGATATTGCTAAAAGCTAAAGGATACTCTTTGAAAGATATAGCCGAAGTTTTAGAAAAGAGACATTAGATTCAACCTTTAACTGGCAAAAAATAATCCCCTTTTTTATTTAAAAAAAGGGGATTTTATCTTTTCAACTAGTCCTTATTTCTAACGTAAATAAGTTTGAATTTACTGTTTTGGTTGGTACGTGATTCAATCTCGAATTTATCTATGGAATGAATCATTGGGGTTAATTTCTGAAAGCCGTAGTTACGGGAATCAAAATTGGGTTGTTTTTTCTGAAGTAAACTTCCCACATCCCCCAGGAAGGCCCAGCCATCTTCATCTGCAACGTCTGATATAGTTTGTGATATAAGACGAACAACTTTCGGCGTAATTTTATCTACATTTTTCTTTTTAGAGCTTTTTCCACCTTTATCGTTGTTTTGGTCACTATCTTTATCTGATTGTTTTAATATTTCGATATAAATAAACCTGTCACAGGCCACAATAAAAGGCTCAGGTGTTTTCTTTTCCCCAATCCCAATAACATTTTTTCCGGCCTCGCGAAGTCGTGTGGCCAGCCTGGTAAAATCACTATCGCTGGAAACCAGGCAAAAACCATCTACCTTATCTGAATATAAAATATCCATTGCATCGATGATCATCGCCGAATCTGTAGCGTTTTTTCCCTGAGTATAGCCATATTGCTGAATAGGATTAATAGCGTTTTCCAGCAAAACGTTTTTCCATTTTACTAAATGAGGTTTAGTCCAGTCGCCGTAAATTCTTTTGATAGTAGGACTGCCGTACTTGGCAATTTCTTCCATCATTTCTTTTATATATGCTGATGGTATATTATCACCATCAATTAGTACCGCTAGGTTGGTTTCCATAGAATTATTATTTAGAGTAAAGATACTTTTTTTGCATAAAAAAGACGGCTATCAACCGTCTTTTCCTTTTTTGGTATTTCAATGAGTTCTCTAATTAAAGCGATAGAGTGCATTCATTTCTGAATTTTTATCTGGCATTTGTGCTTCTGGAATTAGATATACATTTCCACCTTGTTTTAATACTTCTTTAGCTGCCCAGTTCATAAGGGAATAGTTATCATCTTTTTGATGATCATCAATATTTACCGCCATATTATCGGAATTGTATGTACCCCAAACCTCGCTTCGGTTTTTAAGAAATAGGGTGTCTACTTTTGCTTGCTGAACCGCAGGAAGAATATCTGAAATCGCTGCTCCGGTTTTTTCGGTATTATTCAGTTCCTCAAATTTCTTCATTTTCTCTCTTTTCGTCTTTTCGAGTTCAGGTTCCAAAATTTGCAGTGCTTTTTCGTGTAATCCAAAGATATCACTATCTGAAGGGTTTCCCGGAATCACTTTATCAATTAAATGATTATAGGAATTTACCTTTTCATAAATTGGGAATAAATAGTCCTGTGTGGCCACTACTAAAGGAACGCGTTCATCGTGTAGAACGGTATTTAGGCCTTTGTCTATAGCTCTAAAGTATCGATTTACTTCTTCTTTTCGTACTTCGTCACTGGCTCCTCCATGCCCGTGAAAAATGGTATTTTCCCCACCGGAATTTTGTGTTTTGAAATCAAGATGTTTTTGTTTATAATCAAATCCTACGCGCTCTTCTAATTGTGAAGGTACCAGATCATCTACTTCAACTTTTCCTATGCTGTAGGTAGTTGCCTCATAAAGTTCTACATCTTCCAACTGAAGAGCCAAGAGATAAAATCGTTCATCTCCAGAGAACATAGGCACTAGAGGTTTTATATAAAATTCGTTAGAGATATAGGTGTGCGCTTCAAAATTTACAGGCAGGGTGTATCTTTCGAAGAAATCTTCCGCGGCAAAAATAGCGAGCCCGTCGCTTTGGTGGCGCCAAAAGGATTTATCGCCAATCAAGGCTTCAATTGGCTTTCCAATTTCATCAATCTTTTGTTCTGCAATACCTTTTTCTTTGAGCCGTGCTGCCGCTTCATTCCAGAGCGATTTTAAATGCGTCTTATTTTTTTCCTCTAAAACTTCCTTGCCGGCACGCTGGGTTGGAATAAATATGGAAACACAGGTTTTGCCCTGTTCGTTCATTAATTTTTCCAAATCCTTATCATTTATCAAACTCATAATTTCATTTTTTTGGTTAATTTCAAAATGAAGATAAGTTGATTTTCCTACATTCCAATAGGGTTTAGCAGGGCTTTAACGCTAAAACTTTCTTAAGGAATTGCTTTATATTTCTATATTAGGCTCAACGTGAATAAGAACGTCGAAAATTTCAGGGAAGTTGGCGAGGAGATCATTTTTTACATTGTGAGCAATATCGTGGCCTTTTTTAACGCTAATTTCAGAATTAACGATAATATGTAGATCAACGTAGTAAATCATTCCGGTTTTACGAACGTTACATTTTTCTGTATCCAGAACACCGGGAACATTCATACTCACTTTGCGAATTTCGCCAATCATATCATCATACATATGCTCGTCCATTACTTCACCTAAAGCGGGTCTAAGAATAAGATAGGCGTTATAAAGAATAAATCCCGAAGCAAATAGCGCGGCCCAGTCGTCTGCGGTTTCGTAACCCTTGCCCATAAAAAGTGCGATAGAAATGCCTATAAAAGCCATTAATGAAGTAATTGCATCGCTTCGGTGATGCCAGGCATCAGCTTTTAAAGAAGTACTATTTGTTTCATTACTCTTTCTCGAAACCTTCCTGTAAAAATATTCTTTAATAATTACTATGGCTCCAAGCACTATTAGGGTGTAAGGTTCGGGAACTTTATGCGGCGTTTGTATATGCTGAATACTTTCGTAGGCAATAACGGTGGCTGAAATAACTAGAAATCCCACCACTGCAAAAGTGATAAGAGGTTCGGCTTTGCCATGTCCATAGGGATGATTTTCATCTGGTGGTCTACTAGAGTATTTTAA
>DATFJA010000067.1:0-3921 GCA_035269545.1 Salegentibacter sp. | reverse complement strand
TTAACCGAAAACCAACTTAGTGGCCTTCCGGAATCTTATGTGAAAGCTGCAGCCAGCACGGCTAAAGCTAATGGTGAACCCGGCAAGTACGCCGTAACCAACACGCGTTCTTCTATGGATCCTTTTTTAACCTATTCAGATGAAAGGGAATTACGCGAAAAAGTATGGCGTAATTATTATTCTCGTGGTGATAATGATGACGAGTTTGATAATAACGAGGTGATTAAAAAAATCTTAAAGCTTAGAGACGAACGTGTAGAATTACTAGGCTACGATAATTTTGCCCAGTGGCGTTTACAAAACCGAATGGCCAAAAATCCGGAAAATGCCATGGAACTTATGGAAGCTGTTTGGCCGGCTGCCCTTGCCCGGGTTGAAGAAGAAGTAGAAGACATGCAGGCCGTTGCAGATAGTGAAGGCGCAGATATTAAAATTGAACCCTGGGATTATCGCTATTATGCCGAAAAAGTAAGAAAAGAGAAATATGATCTTGATAGTGAAGAGGTAAAACAATACCTGGAATTAGGTAACCTTACACAGGCTTTGTTTTTCACAGCAGGTGAGCTTTTTAATTTCGACTTCAAACCCGTAGAAGAAGGCAGCGTTCCTGTTTTTCATGAAGATGTAAAAGTATGGGAAGTAAACGATAAAGATTCCGGGGAACTTATCGGTCTCTGGTATTTAGATCCTTTTGCCCGCCAGGGTAAACGTTCAGGTGCCTGGGCAACTACCTATAGAAGTTATTCTGAACTGGAAGGCGCAAAACCCGTTTTAGCTTCCAACAATTCTAACTTTATAAAACCAGCTCCAGGAGAACCTGTTTTAGTTTCCTGGGATGATGCCGAAACTTTTTTCCATGAATTTGGCCACGCGCTGCACTTTTTAGCGGCAGACATTAAATATCCAACTCTAAACAGTGGTGTTCGTGATTATACCGAGTTCCAGTCTCAGTTATTAGAGCGTTGGTTATCTACTGATGAAGTTATAAATCGTTACTTAAAACATCACGAAACAGGAGAAGTAATTCCTGATGAACTGGTAGCTAAAATCAAAAAAGCGGCGACCTTTAACCAGGGATTTGCCACAACCGAATTTTTAGCTTCGGCATTAATGGATATGAAATATCATACTACAGATCCCGATAAAATTGAACCCAGAAAGTTTGAAAAAGAAACACTGGACGAATTGGGGATGCCAGATGAAATTGTGATGCGTCACCGTTCTCCACATTTTGGACACGTTTTTTCAGGTGAAGGTTATGCTACCGGATACTATGGATATTTATGGGCAGATGTTTTAACCTCTGACGCTTCCGAGGCCTTTGCTGAATCGCCCGGAGGATTTTATGATGCAAATCTTGCTGAAAAACTCGTTAAATACCTCTTTGCCCCAAGAAATGCTATGGATCCAGCCGAAGCTTACCGAAAGTTTAGAGGTAGGGATGCTAAGATTGACGCACTAATGCGTGATCGTGGTTTCCCGGTTCCGGAAGATGCGGAATAATAGGTTCTCTTTATTGAATAACTAAACAGAAACAGTCTGAAAAGTTCACTTTTCAGACTGTTTCTTTATACCAGAATATTAACTTATTCAATTGCGTCAGCAACCAGTTTATTTGGCTCATTAGGAAAACCATACAAAAATAAATTATCTGCCGTAATTTGCTCTAAAGGTACCGCCGTCATAATATTACCGTGCCTGTAAATTACCAGGAAGTAGGTTTCATCTATTTTCTTCAAATAAGAATGAACAATTTTATTATCAGGATGATTTTTGAAATCTATCTCAAAATCCCTGCCTCCCCTTACTAAATTATACCTGATTTGTTTAATTTCTTCAAAAGAAAGATTTGTTTTCGTCGGTATCAGTCGAATATAATCTATAGCATTTTTTAGCCTTTTAGAGACAATGCTTAACCTGTTAGGATTTTTAAAATTGAATTCGGCAAAGTCAAGCGTATCAACTTTCAACTTGTTATTCTCAGTTTGATAAGCAGTTTTAGTGACGAATTGATCAAAATTATAATGGGACAAGGAATCTTCACGTACTTCCATCAAATGTATTCCGGGAAAACCACCAAAACTCTTATTTCCGGAGACAATCCATTTTCCTTCCAGTTCCTGCGCGGTAATTGAAGTGCTTAATAACACAATAAAAAAGACAAAATAGCTATCAATAAATTTCATAATTCTACTTTTTAGGTTGAACAATAATTTAAAAATAAGCTGGCTAAAAACCTTATTTATTCGATAGCGCTCTTATTATTAAGACTAACAACGGAATTATAAGTGTTTGTAGGAGAATACCTTAAACTTGTAGCCATAAAATAAAAAGAGGCTATATGAAAAGTTTTGAAAATCGTCATCCTGAATTTATTTCAGAGTTGACTCCGAAATTTATTCGGAGATCTAAGATGTTATCGCTAAAAAACATGTTAGAAGCTGAAACAAGTTCAGCTTGACGAAATCAGACTTTTCAGACAACCTATTTTAGAATGGGGTAACAAAAAAGCCATCAGCGAATAACTGATGGCTTTTTATATTACTTAAAAAGTTCTGCTTAGAACATCTCTCTACCAGAAAAATGGAAAGCAGCTTCAATCTGTGCGTTTTCATCACTATCACTTCCGTGTACAGCATTCTCACCAACAGATTTTGCGTATTTTTTTCTTATAGTTCCTTCAGCAGCGTCTTCTGGATTCGTTGCGCCTATTAAAGCTCTAAAATCTTCTACGGCATTTTCTTTTTCTAAAACAGCCGATACGATTGGCCCACGAGTCATAAACTCTACCAACTCCCCAAAGAAAGGACGTTCGTTGTGCACTGCATAAAATTCTTCTGCATCAGCAGTAGTCATTTGAGTCATTTTCAAAGCTACAATTCTAAATCCTGAAGTAGTAATTTGTTCTAATATCGCACCTACATTCCCGGCTTCAACTGCATCGGGCTTTATCATGGTGAATGTTCTTTTTCCTGCCATTGTATGGTTTTTAAAATTTTGGCAAAAATAATTAAATAAGCTGCATTTACAAGTTCCTTTTGGTTTTATATAAATTTAGCTTTCAGGCAGCTGCATTATTAAAGCTCTTAATCCTTATACTTTACTTGGTATTCCTGTTGAAGTTTATTTCCAACACCGCGCATTTGCATCTTTACTTCCCCTGAATTGAAATCGAATTTCAACAAGCCATAACTTAAATCACTCACTACTTCGCCTACTCTATATTGATTGGGTTCGCCGCTAAAATTTGAATAAGAATGCGTCATCCCGCTGGAAGTAAAATCTACAAGCGGATAATCCAGTTCCTCTATATTCTTTTCTGAAAATTCTGAAATATGCCTGTCACCACTAAGAAGAATTACATTTTTCGCTTTAGAAGTTTCTAAAAGCTTTTCCAGTTTCTCTACTTCTGATGGAAAGTTACCCCAGGTTTCAAAACCGTGTTCTGCAGATAGTATTTGAATTGAACTTAAGATCACATTATAATCTGCAGTGCTATTTTTTAATTCATTCTGCAACCATTCCCACTGTTTTGTACCCAGGATGGTTCCGCTGTAATCTCGTTCATAGCGCTTTCCTTTTTCTTTGCTTTTTTGTAATTCAGACCTAAAATACCTCGTATCTAAAACTATTACCTTTATGGTCTTTCCGTCCTCCTGGAAATTTTTAGCGTGGTAAACGCCTTCTCTTTCCCGGCGAGGGTCGTCTTCAGCGACATCAAAAAAATCCAGAAACAACTGCTGACTTTCCTCTTTATATTCCCAGTTTCTCCCGGCATCATTTTTACCATAATCGTGATCGTCCCAGGTGCCTAAAATTGGCGTAGTTTCAATTAGCTTTTGATAATCTGGATGGTTTTTCTGCGTTTGGTAATCTGCCTCCAGTTCATCCATATCATCGGTATCGGCATAGATATTATCA
>DATFJA010000066.1:0-5406 GCA_035269545.1 Salegentibacter sp. | reverse complement strand
TAAAATCTTCAGTTCCAGCTCATCTTCAAATTCGGGGAGATGTTCAGAATAAGGATGCTCCTCAGAACCACAAAGCGGACAGGCTTCCCCGGCTTTTAGCGAGTTTCTAAGTTCTTCCAGTTTTGCGGTTTTTAACTGATTTTCCTTTTTAAGCTGAAGTATCTCTAGATCCTTTTTTAAGGAAACAAGTAAATCTTTTTCCTTTTCAATAGTTTTAGGCAAAGCATCCAGTTCCGGTTGATACGTTTGAATATCTTTAGTAAGTTTTGAACTATTTTCCTCGAGCTGGAGTTTTTTTTCTGAAAACTGTCTCGCTTCACGGGCCTTTTCCAGATCGTTTTTTAAACGTGATTTTTCTGAAATCAGTCTTCCTAAATCTACTTCTTCCAGATCAATTTCTAGTTGCTGTTTCTGCTGAAGTTGTTCAGCTTGAAGTTCTTCAAGTAGTTTCTTTCCGGTTTTTAAATCATTTTCCGGAAAGTTCAGCTTTAATTCTCTTATTTCGGTTTTAAATAATTGTAGTTTACTTTTATAATCGCGTCCTAGCGAAGTTTTTTCATCCTGAAGCCTGACTATTTTTTCGGTAAAAAGATTCAGTTTTTCTTTTAAATTTTCGGCACTAACATCTTCCTGCACAAAACCTTTTACCTGCTGAATAAACCCGGAGGTATTTTCTTTATTTGCTTCAAGCTTTTCTAAGGTCCTGCCCAGGTTTTCTTTTAAACTTTGCAATTCCTGCTGAAACCTGTTCCAGGATTGTAAGTCTTCAGCAATAGGTTGCAGTTTCTCGTGTTGACTGAGACTTTCACCATATTCGGCTTCAAATTCTTTAAGCTGTTGATTCAGTTTTGATTCTTCCTCCTGTAAACCACTTATTTCTTTTTCCTGCTTTTGAATGTTCTCCTTTAACTCCAGCTGTTTTTCAATCAGCTTCAGATCCTTTTGCAAACTTTCAGTCAGGGAAGTTTTTTCTTTTAAATCTTTATTAAAAATGTCAAGATCTTCTTTAGAAAGCAAATACGACTCAAAGAGTTTAATTTCGTTTTGCTGAACTTCAATTTCTTTAGTTTCGTTTTTAAAACGTTCAAAAGCCATAATGCCTAACTGGCGATAGATGCCAGTGCCGGTAATTTTTTCCAGTAATTCGCCGCGTTCTTCTTTTTTAGCCGAAAGAAATTTAGCAAAATCGCCCTGGGCCAGTAAAACCGATTTTATAAACTGATCGTAATTTAAACCGATCAATTCTTCATTCTTCCCCGGAACTTCAGATTTTTTAAGGTCTAACAACGAGTTATCCTGAAGATTGGCAATCTCCATATTATAGTCGTTGAGATTTCCATTACGATTCACCTCAATGCTCCAGGAAGAAGTGTAACGACCAGAGCCGGTCTCAAAAGTTACGTTGGCGTATGCTTCCTTTTGGTTTCGAGTAAGAATGGCTCCTTTTTCCCTAATTTCTTTTTTACTGATTTTCCCCAGCCTTGGCACCTGGTTAAAAAGTGCGAGTGAGATCACATCAAGAATGCTGCTCTTACCACTTCCCGTGGGGCCGGTGATGGCAAAAAGCGTATTTCCCGAAAACGGAGCTGCTTCAAAATCTATAAAATTTTCACCTTTTAAGGAATTAATATTTTTAAAGGCTATGCTTAGAATCTTCATTATTTAAGCTTTTTTAGATTGATGCACTTCTTCAAGAATTTCATTAAAAGCGCTCATTAATTCCTTCCGGGTTTCTTCATCTTCTTCCTGCTTATCTACCAATTTTTGAAAAACATCTAAAGGTTGCAGATCTTCCAATTGTTGTTTTTCCTCGTAGAGTTCGCCGCTGCCACTAATCTTATTTTCAAAACTGGCGCGATGCTTTACAATCTCGTAACCTTCCACCTTAAAATTATCGACCAACTGATCCAGTTCATAAATTTTATTAGCGTCAAAATTCTCTTCTTGCAGTTCTATTTCAATTAAAGAAGCGAGTCCCTCCCGATCTTGCAGCTCCATTAATTTTAGTTGAATTTTTTCCAGGTTTCCGGTAATTTTCAACAATTCTCTAAAACTGGGAATTTCTATACTTTCTGGCTCCCAACCGGTTTCGGTATCTAATAGGAGGATTCGATTCTTATTAGTACGCTCACTAAACGAAAGTGGAATAGGGGAACCGCTATAAAAAGTAGGAGTGTCTGCATTTACCCTTTGTGGTTTGTGAATGTGGCCAAGTGCGATATAATTATAATAATCTCCGAACTGAAGCGCATTAAAAGCTGCCTGGTTTCCAATTTGAATATCGCGCTCACTTTCTGAGGTTTCTGCGCCTGCAGCAAATAGATGCCCCATAGCGATGCTTGGTATGTCGGGGAATTCAGATTTACAAATTTCAGCAGTATCTAAAAATGTTTGTTGAATTCCTTTTCGCAAAGCTTCCAGTCTGTCTTCGTAAGAATTTCCCTGGCTGGCTGTTCTTAGATCCGCATCCCGCAAATAGGGGAGTGCGGCAATAAGAAGTTCGGTTTCATTTTTATCATTTTTAATAGGTACAATACATTCCGAAAGTTCACCCGGCAAACCTCCAATAATATGAATATCTAATTCCCGTAGCACTTCCTGCGGGGCATTTAGCATAGTAGGAGAATCGTGATTACCACCGGTAAGAATAATTTTGCAGTCTAATCGCTTCAGTTTCATCAAAGCTTTAAAATATTGCTGTCTTGCTTCCGAAGAAGGATTAGCCAAGTCAAAAACATCTCCCGCCACCAACAAGACTTTCACCTCATTTTCAGAGATACAGTCACAAAGCCAGTCTATAAAAAGATCAAAATCTGGTTGTAAACTATGTTTATGCAGTTTTTTACCAATATGCCAATCGGCGGTGTGCAGAATTTTCATAAGAGTCGGTTAAGAATTTGTGCCGGTGTGAAAGCCCGAAAATAGTAAAAATTGATCGTTTAAAATATTCGGTTTAAACCTGAATATTTTTAATTTTATAGATTCAATTAAAGGACTGTGAAAAACGTACCTCACCAAAAATACGATGCCCTGGAAGAAAAATTAAATGTGCTCTCCCACGGGTTTGGTTTAGTTTTAAGCATTTTGGGTCTCGTTTTGCTAATCTTGAGAGCCAATGAACTGGGCGAAACAGTACACCTTGTAAGTTTTAGCATTTTTGGCGCAAGTATGATCTTGCTATACGCGGCTTCAACTTTTTACCATAGCGCCACCAATAAAAGTTTACGTTATAAACTCAATATTCTGGACCACGCTTCAATTTATGTGCTTATTGCAGGAAGCTATACGCCTTTTGCACTTGTAACATTAGACGGTTGGGTTGGTTGGACGATTTTTGGAGTGGTTTGGGGTATTGCATTCACCGGGATTATACTTAAACTGTTCTTTACGGGGAGATACCAAACACTTTCCACCATTATGTACGTTCTTATGGGGTGGATTATTGTTTTTGCCATTAAGCCTTTGTACGACAATTTAAGTTCTGAAGGTTTGTGGTGGTTGTTTGCCGGTGGAATTTCCTATACTATTGGCGCTGTGTTATTTAGTTTTGATAAAGTGAAATTTAACCACGCTATTTTCCACATTTTCGTGCTTTTTGGCACCTTTTGCCACTATCTTTCTATTTATTTTTATGTGTTGCCCGGTTAGACTTTCGGTTAAAAACGTCTTACTTTCTCAATTTAAATACTAATTTTAGTTTCTGAAAAAGTATAGTTTTTTTAGAATCAATTAATAGCACAGCAATTATCATATGTTACAGGAATTAAAAGAAGCCTACGGTTTTATTTTTGAAGATGAACTTATTGAAGAGATTAACAGCGTAGGCAAACTTCAGTTCAAAAGCCAGGGAGAAAAAATTATTGAGATTGGCGATTATGTGAAAATGATGCCTTTATTGATTGAAGGAGCTATTAAGATTATGCGTGAAGATAAAGATGGTGATGAGCTCTTATTATATTTCCTGGAGCGGGGTGACACCTGTGCAATGACACTTTCTTGCTGTCTTGGTCAAACCAGGAGTGAAATTAGGGCTATAGCTGAGAGGGATACAAAACTGGTGATGATTCCTATTGAAAAAATGGAAGAATGGACCTCGAAATATAGATCCTGGCGTGATTTTGTTTTTGCTAGCTACCAGGCACGTCTAACTGAAATGTTGGACACAATAGATACCATAGCCTTTATGAATATGGACCAGCGTTTAATGAAATACCTTGAGGACAAAGCAAAGATTAATCAAAATGAGGTTATTGCAGTTACTCACCAACAAATTGCATACGATTTGCATACTTCACGAGTAGTAATCTCCAGGTTGCTTAAAAAGCTCGAAATTGATGGGAAAATAAAGCTTCAACGAAACAGCATAGAATTAATGGCACTTTAGAATTATGTAACCCTTGTTACTGTAGGACGCCCATATTGCAGGTACTTTTGCGCCCTAATTAAAATAAGATATGGAAATACTGGAAATACTGGGTTATTTTGGAGCATTGGTAATTGGCGTTGTCTTAGGCCTCATTGGCGGCGGCGGTTCTATATTAACAGTTCCCGTGCTGGTTTATTTGCTGGCAATTAATCCAGTAACGGCAACGGCTTACTCCCTTTTTGTTGTTGGTACTTCCGCTTTGGTTGGAGCTTTCAAAAATATGCAAAAGAAACTGGTAGATTTCAGAACTGCTATCGTGTTTTCTATCCCGGCTTTTATAGCAGTATATGCAACTCGAAAATATATGGTTCCCGCAATTCCCGAATCACTGTTTAGTGTTGCAGGTTTTGAAATAACAAAAAACATTGGTATAATGTTGTTTTTTGCCATCATAATGATCTTAGCTGCGGTCTCGATGATTAGGCAAAATGGTAAGAAAAAAGTAGAAACCGAAGAAATAAGTTATAACTATCCATTAATTATAATTGAAGGAATTGTAGTAGGTGTGCTAACCGGTATAGTTGGCGCCGGTGGTGGTTTTTTAATTATCCCGGCCCTGGTACTTTTGGCTAAGCTTCCCATGAAAAAAGCCGTTGCTACTTCCTTGTTGATTATTGCAATTAAATCTTTAATAGGTTTTATAGGTGACGTTCAAAATATGGATATCAACTGGATGTTTTTGGCTATTTTTACCGGTATTTCTGTAGTAGGAATGTTTATAGGAATCTATCTCAATAAATTTATTGACGGAAAAAAACTGAAGAAAGGTTTTGGTTGGTTCGTACTGTTAATGGGAGTTTATATCGTTTGGGCAGAAATTTCATAAATTAGCGTATTACTGCTTTGGATCAATACGGAATAAATGCATTATAAAAACTACATTTTTGTTGGAATACAACTTGTGCTTTTTCTTGCTTTTATTTTTGAAATAGAAACTTTAAAATTTAACCGGATGGGATTGCTTAAACCGGTTTTTTTGG
>DATFJA010000065.1:0-11368 GCA_035269545.1 Salegentibacter sp. | reverse complement strand
GGTTATTTTCCTGAAAGTTGTCCGCCATCAAGTCATGCGGTAATGACATTTCCTGAAACCGAAAAAACCAATGAAGATGTAACTTTGCATTGGATGGATGGTGGAATTAAACCAAAGAGACCGGAAGAACTTGGTCCAAATGAAACATTTGGCGATGGTGGCAACGGCGTTTTATTTATTGGTGATAAAGGAAAAATGATGTGTGGTACTTATGGTAGAAATCCACGTTTATTACCAACTTCAAAAACCGATGAAGTTAATGTAGCCGAAAAGTATGACCGTGTTCCCGGAGGAGAAGAAGGGCATTACGCGCAATGGGTAGAAGGAGCGATTGCCGGCTACGGGGAAAAAGAATTGAGTTCTCCCTTTGAAATTGCCGGACCATTAACGGAAACGCTACTCATAGCAAACCTGGCCATTAGAGGTTATGATATAAGAAACGAGAGAAAACGGAGTAATGGAGATGTTTATTATGATTATCCCGGGCGTGATATAAAAATGCTTTGGGATTCAGAAAATATGCGGGTAACCAATTTTGATGAAGCCAATCAATTTGTGCAAAGAGAATACCGGGATGGTTGGAAACTAAGCTAGAAAAATAATTCAAATAATATAAGTTATGAAAGTTGGAGTAATCATTTGTTTAGTAATTTTTTACTTCAGCTTTTCAGCGTGTAATTTTAATAGTGAAAATTCAGAAGAATCAGCTACAGTTTGGGATACTCTGGAAGTTACGGCTTCAGCATATAATTCGGTTAGTTGGCAAACGGGTGCAGGTGGCGCAAATATTACCGCCTGGGGAGATACTTTAAAGCCGGGTTTAAAAGCGATTGCAGTTTCCAGGGATCTAATTAAAAAAGGTTTAGATCATAATACCCCGGTTAAAATAGAAGGATTTGATGGCATCTATCTCGTAAAGGATAAGATGCATTACAGATGGAGAAATAAAATAGATATCTACATGGGGGTTGATGTCAAAAAAGCGAGAAATTTTGGTCGTAAGAAATTAACGATATACTATGAAGTTCCACGAGATTCAATTTCAAATAATAACAAAACACAAAAAGATAATTCCGAATGATTAAAAAATACTTTTTCCTATTTAGCCTTTTAATTTCAAGTTTAAGCTTTAATGCACAGCAATCGCCAGATAGTCTGGATCTATCCAAAAAAATGCTTATTGGCGTAACACCAACTCCACCATTCGTGATGGAGGAAAATGGTGAATATGCCGGCTTAAGCATTGATTCCTGGAAACTGATCAATGAAAAAATGAATTTGGATTATGAATTTAAAGAATATGGCTCGCTGGCCGAGCTTTTGAGCGGAATAGAAAACAACGAGGTAGACTTCAGTATCAATCCGGTAACAGTAACCGATAACCGAATGAAACGAATGGATTTCTCCCAGCCATACTTTATATCGCATACAGGCGTGGCTAAAAGAAGTGAATCGCAAATCTTTAGTTATTTAGGGAATTTATTTAGCTGGAATTTTATTTCGGCCATTTTAATATTACTGGCAGTAATATTCATTTTTGGATTCCTGGTATGGATTTTTGAAAGGAAGAAGAATGCCGAAGAATTTGGAACAGGTTCCCGTGGTATTCTTCAGGGTTTTTGGTGGAGTGCTGTAACTATGACTACTGTAGGATACGGGGATAAGTCACCCAGAACAACCGGCGGACGTGTAATAGCGCTTATTTGGATGTTTATGGCTATAATAATTATTTCAAGTTTAACTGCAGGAATCGCTTCTTCATTAACCGTACAAACTATGAACGATGAGATAAATTCGGTACAGGATCTATCTAAATTCGAAGTAACTAGCGTAGAAAGTAGTAGTGCCCAGGAATTGCTAAGCCTTTATAATATTGAACATAATAAAGTGATGGATGAAAAAGAAGGAATAGTCTTATTGAAAAATGAAGAAACCAAACTTTTTGTTTACGATGAGCCCATTTTACGCTATGAAATCAAGAGAAGCGGCCTGGAAGATGAAATTGAAGTATTATCCAAAACACTTAAAAAAGATTACTATGGCTATAGTTTTCCGAAGAATTCGAAATTGGTAGACAAGATTGACCCAGTGCTCATTGGTGTTTTAAAAACTATGGAGTGGAATAGTATCCTAAGCAAATACGAATAACCGTTTAAACCTTGAAAATTAGAGGTTAGTTATTAAGTTAATTCCAAACTTCCAATTTTGTATCTTTATATAAATCAAAACTTTAATATAATGAAAGTACTTAAATTCAAATTGCTCGTACTAAGCTTTATGATATGCAGCGGAATTTATGCGCAAAGCACTTCAGCCACTTTAATAAAAAAGCTTGAAGGTTTTAGTCATCCTGAATCGGTAGTTTTTAATGAAGATAAAAATGAATATTATATTTCGAATATGGCCGATAGAGAAGAAGGCGATGGATTTATTTCCAGGGTTTCTGCCGAAGGAGAAATTATAGAGCTGAAATGGATAGACGGACTAAAGGATCCAAAAGGTTTATTGATAAAAGATGATAAAGTTTACGTAACCAATAATACCGAGCTTATTGAAATTAGTATTGAAGATTCAAAAATACTTCGAAGAATTGAAGTAGAGGGCTCTAAATCTCTAAACGATATAACTGTTGATGCGGTTGGAAACATTTTTATCTCAGATTCAGGGAAAAGTGCTATTTATTTGATGCCTGGTGATTCCGAAAATATGATGATCCCTGAAAATAAAGAAGGCGAAATTATTGAATATTTAGACAGCAAAAGATTGGAATATGTAAATGGCCTTTTTGCACAAAATGATCATCTTTATGCAGCTGCCTGGGGAGAAAACAACGATGGCAATTTTCTGAAAATTGATATGGATACTCGTGAAATCGAGAAAATATCAAAAAAAGGAATTGGAAATCTGGATGGAGTACAACCGGTTGGGGAAGAAGCATTTTATATTTCTGACTGGGGTACAGGGAAAATCTATCTTATAAAAAAAGACGGTGAAATAACGGAAGTCCTAACTTCAGAAAAAAGCGCAGGAGATATCTTTTTTGATGTTCAAAAAAATCAATTAGTTTTACCAATGAATCACCAAAACGCTGTTTGGTGGTACCAGTTAAATTAAATGAGGAATCTGGATTTTTTTATTTTTTTATCTCGTTAATTAATAAAAATGCCTTGTTTACATATTCTTTTTCTAAAAAGAGCGCAAAATAATTTGAGGTAGAGATCATCTCAAAAATCGGGATTCCTTCATAAGCCAAGAGTTTAAAAAGATAAAAATAAAGGCCTACAAACTGTGAACTGTTTTTAGGAAGGGCAATGGTTATCGAAGAAAGTTCTTCTTTTATAGACACACGTCTTTCATTTCTAAAGCAGTCTTCAACCAGATCAGTAAGACTGGAGGATACCAGGATATTACTCTCCTGGTAATTACTGGAATAATTTAGATAAACTCCTGTTTGATCTTTTACAGCATCCAGTAACCTCGCTTTATTAGCGATAATTGTATTGGAATTTAAAAAAGTGTATTCGGTAATTCCAGAGCGCACTACAATATCTCCCAGCTCTCTTAAATGCTGCATATTTATTTTGGTCCGGTGGGGAGCATAACGACGTAATGCCATAATAATAGAACCCTGTTTTACCGGTTTACGCATTTCTTTTTCTACCTGAGGTTGAATATCTTCTGCCAGTCCACTAAAATTTATAATATCACGGGCAATAGCATCATCCAGGAATGGCTGGTGCCTTATAATATCGTGAACACAAGTAGTTATCGTTTTCATTGTTAAATATTGCACATTTTGTGCAAATGTATATAAATTGATAGATATTTTTTGCTGCGGAAAGCTTAAATTCTAATTATGCACCGAGTTATTTTGGTAAGTACACCAGTTACAAACTGAAGTAATTAAGAAAATAATTAGCGATGAAAGTACTAAAGTTTGGTGGAACATCTGTAGGCTCCGTGGAGAGCATCAGGAATGTAAAAAATATTTTAGCATCCAGGGAAGGGAAGAAAGTTCTTGTTCTTTCTGCTATGGCCGGGGTAACAAATAAGTTGGTAGAAATAACCGAGCTTATTAAAATTGAAGATCATTCAGCAATAGCAAATATTATTGCGGAATTAAAAGAAAAGCACGAAAATACCATCGATGCACTAATAAATGAACCCGATCTAAACTCCCAGACTAAGAACTTTATAAATGAGGTTCTTGAAAAATTATATGATCTCGGCAGAGGTAAATATTCAGAAAGAGTTTATGCTGAAGTGGTCACTACCGGGGAAACCATGCTCACCTATATTTTCTCTACTTTCCTTACTAATTCAGGAATTGAGAATAATTTTCTGGACGCCAAAGAATTTATGCAGGTTTCGAACCTGGAAAATCCTGATACTAATTTAGTAGGAAATCTTTTTCAAAAGAGCATAGAAAATCTTGAAACTTCAGAGCTTTATATTACCCAGGGTTTTGTAAGGATAGATGCACAGAACTCGATCAGCACGCTAAAAAGAGGTGGAAGCGATTATAGCGCAACCATTTTGGCTGCTGCTGTTAAAGCTGAAGAAGTCCAGATCTGGACTGATATTGATGGGTTTCATAATAACGACCCCAGATATGTTGAAAATACACATACTATAGCCGAGTTGAGTTTTGAAGAGGCTTCGGAGCTGGCTTATTTTGGAGCCAAAATTCTGCATCCGCAAACTATTTCTCCAGTTATAAAAAAGCAAATCCCGTTATTCTTAAAAAACACCTTTACCCCAGATCTTCCCGGAACAAGAATTTCTGCAGAGATTCACTCGCGTGGACTCAAAGCTATTTCGGCCAAAGATGGAATTACCGCCATTAAGATCAAATCTAATAGAATGTTGATGGCCCACGGTTTTCTAAAAAAGATATTTGAAGTCTTTGATAAATATGAAACCGCAATTGATATGATTACCACTTCAGAAATTGCGATTTCCCTAACCATAGACGATGATAGGAATTTAAATGAGATCCTGGAAGAATTAAACGACTATGGTGAAATTACCGTTGAGAAAGAACACAGTATAATTTGTATTGTGGGCGAAGGTCTTATTGAAGATAAAAGCACTAGTCGCTTATTCGAATTGTTAAATGATATTTCTGTGAGAATGATTTCTTATGGAGGGAGTAACAATAATATTTCGTTACTGGTAGATACTAAAAGCAAAGTACAAACCCTGCAGGGTTTAAACCGAAAACTATTTGAGGATCGAATTATGCCTCAATTAGTTTGATTCTGTTTGCGAACAGGAGACTGTTCCTTTTGTGTAGTGAAAACCGCCGGTAGGCTAATTTTAACCGGCGGTTTTTTTACTTGATATTCCGATTAAATGCTCTGTCCCGAAGAGTCTGGATGCCTCGAAATCAAATTATATTTTTCAATAATAATCCTTCGTGAATTTGCTTTAAAGTAGTTTGCTTTTTTCCTTTTCTTCTATGAATTTAGCCATAAAATAAGTGCTTCTATGTTGATGATGTTGTAGCATTCTACCCACAAAATTCTCTCGTCTATAAACACTTATATTCTGAAAAAGCTCAGCTAATTTTTTAGAAAATTCCTGTTGGTATTTTGCCTTGTTAAATCTTGAATTAATAATTCTAAATCCATTATTTACCGTTTCTTTCCAAAGATTTTCTTCGGTGTATAAGCGTACGGCTTTTTCTGCAAATTCATTCGGGTCGTTAGTTATAAATCCGTTCCAGGCTAAATCCCCTTGAAGTCCTTCAGCTCCCACTGAGGTAGTTACCGCAGGTGTGCCGCATTGCATTGCTTGAATGAGTTTTCCTTTTAAACCGGCGCCAAATCTTATTGGTGCGAGACAAACTTTTGCATTTCGCATTACAGCTTCAGCATTATCAGCCCGGCCTTTTACTATAAATCCTTCTATTTCATTATTAAGATTCCAGACTTTCTGGGAGGGATAAGCGCCGTAAATATAAAGTTTTGCCTTAGGTAATTCCTGTCTTACTAAAGGCCAAATTTCTTCTTTTAGGTATAGAACAGCATTCCAATTGGGCTCGTGAAGAAAATTACCAATACTTATAAAATTATTACGCTGTTTGAATCCAGGAAGGTTTATTTTTTCTTCTTCGGAAATGGGTTCCAGCTGAAAAGGAAGATAATAAAGAAGCTTAGAACTTATTTTGAATTCCTCTTGCAATAATTTTATTTCAGCTTCTGAAATGATGAGACTAAGATCACAACGATAAATACTCGCAATTTCTCTTTTTGTGATTTCGGCATCAAAATAAAGATCTTCTGCCTGTTTATTTTTCTTAAAAGCTTCTATTCGGGTTTTTCGTAAGAAATGAAGATCTTCTGTGTCTAGAATTTTAACGGCTTGTGGACAGGTTTCATCCACTCTCCAGCCAAATTGCTCTTCGGTCATAAACCGATCGAAAAGCACCAAATCTGGTTGAATATTTTTTAATAATTCATCAAAAGAAGGATGATTCATTTTAATCACTTCAGAAGCAATATTCATTTTCTCCAGATCTACAGCGAATTCGCTTCTGGCCGCGGTAGTTACAAAGGTGATCTTATAATTTTCAGCAAGAAAAAATTCCAGTAATTGGAGCATACGGCTACCGGCGGCAGAAGAATTAGGTTCGGGCCAAACACAACCAATTACAAGAAGACGACTTTTGGCTAAGCTCATGAGAAATTCATAGAAAAATTAATATTCTAATTTGCATTCAAAACTCCAAACATTTAAATCTCGATTAGAGAGTAAACGTGGCATAAATTTTTTCAAAAATACCTGAAATTGCCCCAGATTCCTAATTAAAAACTAGCGGAAAGCAGGAGGGAAGCTGTTACCCAAAGTACCAGAGATACTAGGCCACCAATGATAAAGAAATGCCTGAAACGGTAAATTCCCATTCCATAAATTATAGTATTCGTTTGGTAACCAACCGGCGTAAAAAAGCTGAAATTAGAAGCAAATAGGACCGATAGAATAAAGGGTTTAGGATCCATTTGCATGCTCGCTGCGATACTTATAGCAATAGGCGTGATGATTATCGCAGTGGCGTTATTAGAAATAAATCCGCTTAAGATCATCGTTACGAGGAACAAAATTCCAATAATAATAGTATCGGTTTGGTTTTCAAAAACCAGCAGTAATTGATCTGAAATCCATTGGTCTGCCCCGGTATTATTCATTGCCACACCTAAGGGAATCATCCCTGCCAGCAGGAAAATAATTTGCCAGTTTACCTGTTCATAGATTTTACCGAGGTCTATTAATTTGGTGAAAATCATAAGAAAACAACCGATAATGGCGCTTTTTAGAATTGGGAATATAGAAAATGCAGATAGTGCTATGACTATTAATAAAATGGCAAGTGAAAGAATTTTCTTAGATTTTGTAGTGACTTCAAGGTTAGCATGCTGCTCAAGTATAGTGACATTTTCAATTTTTTGCAGCTCACCTAAGGTACTTTCGCTAACCTCTACCAGCAAACGGTCTCCAACTCTTAATTCAATTTCATCCTGCCCACGATTAAAAATTCTCCTCCTGGGATTTCTAAAGTTTCTACGTTTTCTAATTGCCAGAGGAACCGCCCCGTGGAGATCGTACCATCCAACAGTTTTAATGCTTTTTCCAATTAGAGGAGAGTTGGGTAACATTAGAATTTCTACTACCTGCACGTTTTCTTCCAACTCTTCTGACTCGATAATTGGATCTGCCCATTTCTTATTGTCTTCTTCTTTAATCACGGTAAAACCATCGGTATCTTTGAGTTTTAATAAATTTTCAAGATTACAGCGCAGTAAAAGTTGGTCTCCATCTTTAAGGGTGGTAAATTTCCCCGGTCTATCATTAATAATTCCGTTACGTTTAAGTCTTAAAACCTCAATATCCTCATCGTCATACAAAAAACTTTCTCCAATGCTTTTTCCAATTGCACTTGAGTTTTTTGGAATAATCACTTTGGTGATATACTCATCCAGATTATAAGCTTCACTTATTTCAGTTTTTTTTCCCCTTGGTAGAAATTTAATCAAGGCGCTTACCATTACAATGGTAATTATCATGAAAATAACCCCGTACCATGTGAATTCAAAGAAGCTGAAACGTTCTATGCCGCGATCTACTGCAACGGCATTGACAATAAGATTGGTAGAAGTGCCCATAAGTGTACAACTACCTCCAATAATTCCGGCAAAAGAAATGGGTAAAAGTAATTTTGAACCAGGGATATCGTACCTGGCCGATAATTCTGTAATTATCTTAATAAAAACAATAACTACGGCCGTAGTATTAATAAAAGCTGAAATACTCCCTGCAATAAACATAAAAACAGGAACCATTATAAAAATGGGGAGCATTCTTAAATTCTTAAGACCGCTGGCCAACCAGTCTATAACACCATTCGTTTCAAGTCCTATCGCAATAATCATTAAAGCGAGAACGGTTATAGTAGCAGGACTTGAAAAGCCTGAAATAGCTTCTTCCGGGCTTACCAGGTTTGTTAGCAATAGAGCTGCGAGAATAAAAAAAGCAATTTTATCTACTGGAAATACTTCCAGGGCAAATAGAATAATTACCACAATTATTATGAAAAACAATATTGCTATCTCGAGGCTCATTATTTAAATTTATGAAATAATAGTAAGCGAAATGCTAATGTTTATAAGCTTCTTCTAAAATATTATGATTTATTAAATACAGATAATTTTTCATCGAGTCTTTATAATTCCTATTTTAAAGCTTAAAACAAAAAGATGAGTAGAGGATTTGTTAAAGAAGACGACCAGGAAGAAGCTCCAATAATTCCGCCAAGAGCGGCATTACCGGCAGGGGAAACAAATTATGTTACACCAAATGGTTTAAAGGAATTAAAAAATGAGGAAGAAGAGCTCATTGAAGAAAGAGCCAATCTTGATAAACAAAATGATACCGAAAGAAGAAGGGCACAGGCAGTTTTAGATGGAAAATTAAAACTTTTGCGCGAAAGAATTAGTACCGCAAGGTTATTGAAACCAGAAGACCAACCTGCAGACGAGGTTCGTTTTGGTGCATTAGTAGAATTGATGCAGAATGGAAATAAACAGCAGTTTCAAATAGTAGGCGTAGATGAAGCCAACGTAAAAAAGCAAAAGATTGCTTTTGTAGCACCTATAGCCAAAGCTGTTACGGGTAAGAAAGTGGGCGATAAAATAGACTTTAAATTGGGGGAAGAAATTCGAAATCTAGAAATTCTTAAAATTGCTTATTAATGGCGGTATATATTATGATGGGCGTTTCTGGCTCCGGTAAAACTACCATCGGAAAACTTCTTGCAGAAAAACTAGATCTGCCATTTTATGATGCCGATGATTTTCATCCTCCGGAAAATGTGGAAAAGATGAAAAACGGGATTCCACTGCAGGATAAGAATAGAAAAGGCTGGTTAAAGGTTTTGGCCCAAAATATTATAGAGTGGAACCAAAACGGCGGTGCGGTATTAGCTTGTTCAGCCTTAAAGGAGAAGTACCGAAAACAGTTAACTTCAATTCCCGAAAGTGACTTGAACTGGATTTTTCTTCAGGCAGAATTTGAGGTGATCTTAAACAGGTTAAAATCCCGTAAAGGACATTATTTTAAGCCGGAAATGCTCAACTCGCAATTTGATACCCTGGAAAAGCCAACTTATGGAATAAGAATTAACGTAAATACTTCTGAAGAAAATATTTTAAAAGAAATTATGGCGAATTTAAATTTTCCTGAAGCAGAAATCGGACTTATAGGTCTTGGAGTAATGGGAAAGAGTCTGGCTCTAAACCTGCTTTCAAAAGATATCAAAGTATCAGTTTTTAATCGGCACGTTCCCGGTAAAGAAGAAGGTGTTGCTAAAGATTTTGTTCAGGAAAATGCTGGAAAATATAATTTTAAAGGTTTTGACGATTTACAGGATTTTATAAAATCACTCAAACGGCCAAGGAAAGTCTTATTAATGGTAAATGCCGGCGCGGCCGTTGATGCAGTAATAGAAAGTCTGCTTCCTTTTTTGGATAAGGGAGATATTATTACCGATGGAGGCAATTCCCATTATAAAGATACTTTACGCAGGGAACAGGCTTTAAAGGAACAGGGAGTTCATTTTATGGGCTGCGGAATATCCGGTGGCGAAGAAGGTGCTTTAAAAGGCCCATCTGTGATGCCCGGTGGTTCTTTGGAAGCTTATAAACAACTGGGACCATTTCTGGAAAAAATAGCGGCTAAAGATAAAAACGGAAATCCTTGTTGTGCCCATATAGGACCAGATGGGGCCGGGCATTTTGTAAAAATGCTGCACAATGGAATTGAGTATGGTGAAATGCAACTTATTGCTGAAATTTATCATCTTTTACGCTTTTATACCAAAACCAATCCTGAAACGATAGCCGATCTTTTTGCGGCCTGGAACAAAGAAATAAAAAGCTATTTATTAGAAATCACTGTAGATATTCTTCGGAAAGAAGAAAATGAGAGTTCTCTTATTGATAAAATACTGGATGCAGCAAAGCAGAAGGGGACAGGAGGCTGGTCTACTAATGCTGCTTTAGAGCTTGGTGTTCCTTTAGATACCATTACAGCAGCAGTTTTGGCCAGGAATATTTCAGGAATGAAAGAAATTCGAATAGAAGCTTCGAAATTATATGAGCCCACTAATAATCAAGAAGGAAACTTAGATGAAATTAAAGAGGAATTATTTAGAGCCTACAAATCAGCGAGTATTATTAATCATGCAATAGGTTATGATTTACTTCGGGTAGCATCTTCAGAATACAACTGGAACCTCAATTTATCTGAAATTTCCAGGGTTTGGACGAACGGTTGCATCATAAGATCTGGCTTAATGGAAGATCTGGTAGAGGTTTTTAAAGATTCAGATGAACATTTATTACTGGATAAAAATATTATTTCAGCAATAAAAAAAGATCAGGCTTCATTAACCCAAATAGTTGGAATCTCATTGCAGGCAGGTTATAGCGTTCCAGTTTTATCGGCTGCCGCCAATTACTTATTAAATTTTACTTCGGCACAAAATGCAGCCAATATGATACAGGCGCAACGAGATTATTTTGGAGCACATACCTATGAGCGAAACGATAAACCACGCGGTGAATTTTTTCATACCCAATGGAAAAAAAATAATTGATGGAACTACAATTACTCTTTGCCGTTTTCGCCGGAATCGCACTTTTGCTATTCCTTATTTTAAAATTAAAAATACAGGCATTTTTATCTCTTCTAATTGTTTGTATAGCCGTTGGAATTCTTGCAGGAATGCCCGCTACCGAAATCCTGGAGACTATGAAAGACGGGATGGGGAGCACTCTTGGCTTTGTAGCCACGGTTGTTGGCTTGGGGG
>DATFJA010000064.1:0-37451 GCA_035269545.1 Salegentibacter sp. | reverse complement strand
GAGGTGGTGCAAATAGGAGAGAAGACAACCGGAAAATTCCAGGCTTCGGTAACTCTTTATGACAGTTCGAATTTTAGAAAAGAAGGAGCAAATGAGAACCATACCTATGCGATGCAGCCACTGGTTTTTAAGTCGGCTAATGCAAATGGTAAAACAGATTATGTAAATGGATTAACACCTGATATTAGTTTGTCTGAAGACCTTAACAACCTTGGTACTATAGGTGAGAAATCAGAGCCAATGTTACAGGCTGCCATTAATTTCCTCACCGGAAAGTCTCAGGCTACTAAATCTATGGCTGCGAAAAAAGCAGAAGCTAACTTTCATACAATTGGCGAAAGCGGAATGAATAATCCTGTTTTTCAAAGAATGTATATAGAGGAATTACCTTAGTTAGGAAATAATGAGATTCTAAATCCCGTATAAGTTATGCGGGATTTTTATAGTCAGTTGCCTGCTTTAGTAATGAATGATTGAAGCTTAATATTTTGCACTATACCTTCCTTGTTAGCCATCCCACTAATATAAAACTTATCTAATTTTTTACTTTATAGAAGATAGAAATAATGCATAGTATAAAATTAAAAAAGCCCGAAAACACAAAGTGTATCGGGCTTTTAAGGTGGTGCCTCCAGGAATCGAACCAGGGACACAAGGATTTTCAGTCCTTTGCTCTACCAACTGAGCTAAGGCACCAGTTGCTTATTGTTGTAAGCGGGTGCAAATATATATTCATTTTTATAATCTCACAAAGGAAATTTTAAAAAAATGCTTTTGTAATTTAGCCAGCACAATCAAATTACTATGAATTTAATCGTTGACGTAGGTAATTCTTCTGCAAAACTTGCTGTTTTTCAAGAATCTAAACTTTTAAAGTCTTATACATCTCCAATCGAAAAATTTTTTGAAAAATTTCAGGAAATAAAGAAAGATTATCCGCAGATCGCTTTTTCCATTCTTTCATCGGTAATAAAAGATGTTTCAGTGCTTGAAAAAAATCTGGAAAAAGAAACTAAGCTCTATTTGTTAAACGAAAACACTAAACTTCCGTTTAAAAACAACTATGCCTCACCCCAAACTTTAGGAAAAGACCGACTGGCTTTAGTGGCAGCGGGTTCTTTGAACTATCAGAACAAAAATTTATTGATTATAGATGCCGGAACCTGTATAACTTTCGATTTTAAAAATGAATCGAACGAATATCTCGGAGGAGCTATTTCTCCAGGTTTGCAAATGAGGTTAAAGGCTCTTAATCATTTTACCGCTAAACTTCCCCTGGTAGATTTGGATGAAAACATATCATTAGTGGGCGATTCTACTCAAAATAGTATCTTATCTGGAGTACTAAATGGCGTAAGTGCAGAGCTAGATGGAATTATTGATCGCTACAAGGCTGATTATAAATATTTAACAGTTATTTTAACAGGAGGGGATACGCAAATTTTGTCAAAGCGGGTAAAAAATAGCATATTTGCCAACCCGAATTTTCTTTTAGAGGGTTTAAACTACATTTTAGAATTTAACAAGACTCAATGATTAAACGATTTATAGTAATCGTAGCTGTATTTTTTACAGTGGTTGCTACAGCTCAGGAGAATGTATCATCTCCCTATTCTTATTACGGGATTGGACTTAACACTTTTAAAGGAACTGTAGAGAACAGGTCTATGGGTGGCTTAAGTATGTTTTCTGATAGTATTCATCTGAACCTTAGAAATCCTGCCGGTTACGGTAGGTTGAGAAGAACCACTTATGCGGTTGGAGGATCTCACGAAAGACTTATCTTAAACTCAGATGCTGCAGATGATAATGCAAAAGTTTCCTCTCTGGACTATCTTGCAATAGGAGTGCCTATTGGAGGAAATCTCGGTTTTGGTATTGGGGTTTTGCCATATACTTCTGTTGGTTATCGAATTTTAGATATTAGAGAATCTGTTGCCAGCAGGCTGGAAGGTCGTGGCGGAATGAATAAAGTGTTTCTTTCTGCGGGTTATCAGGTAATTCCTTCATTGAGTATTGGAGTTGATGCTAATTATAATTTTGGAAACCTTCAAAACCAAAGAACACTCATTCGTGAAGAGGTGCAATTGGGTACTCGCGATATAAGCAGAACAGATTTATTAGGTTTTAGTTATAATTTTGGTGCCGATTTTCAGCAAAAACTTAAAAACGGACTTAACTTACACGCGGCGGCTACTTATTCTCCAACAACAAATATAGATGCAGAGAATTCCCGTCAACTGGCAACTATAGCCTTTTCTGGTAACGGAGGGGAAACAGTAGTTGATGAGCGAGATGTAGATGTTTCAGATTCGGAATTAACACTCCCCGCAAAGTATACCATTGGCTTGGGATTAGGAAGGTCTAATAAATGGTTCTTTGGAGGTGAGTATGTAAGTACAGACGATAATTCATTTTTAAGTGTGAATGGTGCAGGAGGAGGAAACGCAAATTTTGCAAATGCAGCACAGTATAAATTTGGTGGGTATTTTATTCCACAATATAACTCTATTACAAATTACTTTAACCGCATTGTTTACAGGGCTGGATTTAGGTATGAGGAAACCGGTTTAAGTATCAATAGCCAGGACATTAATGAGTTTGGCATTACTTTTGGAGTTGGATTACCTGTAGGACCGGGATTTTCTAATATAAACCTTGGATTCGAGTATGGTCAGCGCGGTACGACAGATTCAGGATTAATTCAGGAAGATTTCTTCAGGCTTTCAGTAGGGCTTTCCCTAACCGAAGCAAGAAGATGGTTTGAAAGAAGAAAATTTAATTAACCACGATAACAAACAAGAAAATGAAAGCGAGATTTATAGCATTAATTACAGGGGCCGTTCTAGGTTCAAGTGTTCTAAGCGCCCAGTCTAATGATTGTGCAACAATGGCCGCTTTGGCTTACGATGATGCCAAGGCTAAAAATTATGATGCTGCTTATGAACCTTTAATGAAAGTTAGAGAAGAGTGTCCAAAATATAGTTTGGCTACTTTCCAGTATGGGGAGCGTGCTCTTAACTATAAAATTGAGAATGCTGAAGGTGCAGAGAAGGAGCAGTATATAAAAGAACTTATTAGCCTTTGGGAAGAACGTTTGGAGTTATTTCCAAATAAAACCTCGAAAGGGAAAGTGTATTCAGATATCGCTCAAATAAAATTTGATAACAAAATTGGTTCTACCGAAGAGCTTTATGATTCTTTCGATAGAGTTTATACGGAAGATCGTGAGAACTTTACCAGCCCAAAAGGTCTTTATGCTTATTTTCAGTTAATGGTAGATATGCAGGACGCCGGGGATAGGGAACTTCAGGATGTTTTTGATAATTACGATAAAGTAATGGCGAAAATTGAAGAAGAAGAAAATAAAGCAGCTGTGAAATTAGCGCCGCTTATTGAAAAGCAAGATGCAGGTGAAGATCTTACCGCTAAGGAAAAGAAGCAAATTAAATATGCTGAGATTAATTTGAAAAATTACAATATGGTAAAAGGCGCTTTAAATGCTAAGCTTGGTGCCAGAGCAGATTGTGATAACTTAATCCCGCTTTATAAGAAAGATTTTAATGAGAAAAAATCTGATGTAGATTGGTTACAGAATGCAAACGCAAGATTGTCTGCTAAAGATTGTACAGAAGATCCATTGTTTTTCCAGGTATCTGAGGCATTACACCAATTAGAGCCTTCTGCAAATTCTGCTTACTCTTTAGGGCAGTTGGCTGAAGCTGATGGCGATAGAGCAAAAGCTTTAGATTATTATACCGAAGCTGCAGAATTAGAAGAAGATCCTAGTGATCAGGCTAGAATTTACTATAGAATCGCTTCTAATTACAAGGAAAGAGGAAGTTTTTCTCAGGCTAGAAACTTTTATAGAAAAGCAATTAGTGCTAAACCATCTTTAGGTAGAGCATACTTGCAAATAGCGAATATGATTGCTCAAAGTGCAAACAGCTGTGGAGAAACTACTTTTGATAAAAGAGCTGTGTATTGGTTAGCTGCAGATTATGCTGCAAGAGCTGCAAGGGTAGATCCATCTATCGCATCTAACGCAAATCAAACTGCTACTGCTTATAGAGGTAGAGCGCCACAAAAATCTGATGTGTTTCAACAAGGTAGAAGTGCCGGTGAAGCTATAAGGATCGGATGTTGGATAGGGGAAACTGTTCGTATCCCACAAATGTAATATGAGATTAACATATAAGGAAATAATAACTGGCATTGTCACGCTTCTAGGCGTGACAATGCTTTTTTCATGTCAGGGTAATCTAAACGAAATAAGAGCGTTGGATATTGAAGGTGACGCTCCGCAAGCTATTGCCGAAGGAATCAATCTTAAGTATACAGATTCCGGGAGAATGGTGGCCAACTTAAAAAGCCCTAAAATGAAGGATTTTACCAACAAAGAATTTCCTTACCGCGAATTTCCCGAAGGTTTGGAGTTGGAGATCTACGACGAGAATAATGAGAAAAGTACGGTAACTTCAGATTATGGAATTATTTACGACGGAACCAATCTTATAGATCTACAGGGGAATGTGGTGATTTTCACAGCCGATAGCATGCGCCTGGAGGCATCGCAGTTATTTTGGGACCAAAATATCAACTGGATCTTTACCGATAAACCCAATACTATTAAATTCCCAAATGGGGCAATTAACGAAGGTGAAGGTTTTGATGCTAATCAAAATTTCGGTAATTTTCGGTCAAGAACCAATGTTGGGGTTCAAATAATTAAAGACGATCAACCTGATGAGTAAATATTTTAAATACTTCGAATACGCTTACTTATTTATAGCCGCTTTTTTTCTTTATGAAAGTTTCAGAATTTGGAATACAGAGCGTAGTAGGTCTTATTTATTCATCTTTTTTGTCTTTATATCTATATTTATGTTCTTCTTTAAAAGGCGGTTTAGGCGTAAGATTGAAGAGCGTAATAAAGAAGAATAATGGAAGTTGAAATTCTTATAATTGTCCTTTCCTTAATTTTATCTGCTTTCTTTTCGGGGATGGAGATTGCCTATATTTCTTCCAATAAGATCTATATTGAAATTGAAAAACGCCAAAATGACTTTTTGGCCACGGTTTTAAAGAGACTAACCAAAAAGCCTTCAAAGTTTATTGCTACTATGCTTGTGGGTAATAATATTGCCCTGGTGGTTTATGGATTTTTTATGGGCGATTTGCTTATGAATTGGCTGCAGGGTTTGCAGCCGTTAAACAGCGCTTTCTTAGAATACCTTGTGGTAGATTTGAACTTGTTGACACAAACTGTAATTTCTACTTTGGTTATTTTGCTTACAGCCGAATTTCTTCCGAAGGTGTTTTTCCAGATTTACGCAAATTCAATGCTTAAATTCTTCGCGTTTCCGGCGTACCTTTTCTATTTGCTGTTTAGTTTCGTTTCTTCTTTCGTAATATGGGTCTCCGATTTTATTTTAAAAAGATTTTTTAAAACTGAGGGGGACGAGGTTCAACTGGCTTTTAGTAAAGTTGAGTTAGGGAACTTTATCAACGAGCAGATGGAAACTGTTGAAGACGATGAAGTGGTAGATTCTGAAATTCAAATTTTTCAAAATGCCCTGCAATTTTCAGACATAAAAGCAAGGGAGGTAATGGTGCCAAGAACTGAAATCATCGCAGTAGACCAACACCAGGCTCCAAAAGATCTTATTAATACTTTTACCGAAACCGGTCTTTCAAAACTTTTAATTTTTAACGAGACCATAGATGATGTTATAGGTTATGTGCATTCATTCGAACTTTTTAAAAAGCCTGAATCTATAAAATCTATACTCCTGCCGGTTGTTTTTGTACCCGAAACGATGTGGGTAAAAGATGTTTTGGATAATCTTACCAAGAAACGAAAAAGTATAGCTGTAGTTATTGACGAGTATGGTGGAACCAGCGGTATGATCACCGTAGAAGACATTGTTGAAGAACTTTTTGGTGAAATTCAGGATGAACACGATCCCGTGGTGCTTACTGAAGAAGAATTAGGGGAATCGCACTACAAATTTTCTGCCAGGTTGGAAGTAGATTATTTAAATGAAAACTATAAACTGAATGTTCCTGAAGGTGAAAATTACGAAACCCTTGGCGGTTATATTGTAAATCATACCGAGGAAATTCCCAGGCAGAATGAAGAATTAGAGATAGATAATTTTCTATTTAAAATATTAGAAGTTTCCAATACCAAAATAGAATTGGTAGAATTACAAATCAAGTCGTCAGATTAAATAGCGATTAGTTAATATTTTGCTAATTATAAGTTTTATAATTAGGTTAAAAACATTATTTTCGCCCACTATATTTCGATAAATAACAACTACAAATGGCAGTATTAAATAAAATCAGACAACGTTCTGTTTTCTTGATCATCATCATTGCATTGGCACTATTTTCTTTTGTGCTTGCCGATGTAATTCGTAACGGAGGCTTTTCTTCGCAAAAAGACCAAAACACTATTGCAACCATAAATGGTGAAGAGGTGAGCAGGGAAGAATTTGCCCGGCAGGTAGAAGGTTATCAGCGTCAAATGGGTGCAAATGCAAGCACCAGCCAGGCTGTAAACCAGGTTTGGGAACAAACCCTTCGCGAAACTATTCTTAAAGAAGAATTAGAGAAGCTTGGAATTAGAGCTGGTAAAGCTCAAATTAGAGAGGTGATGAAGATGCAAATGGGTAACAATCCTGCTTTTAGAAACGAAGCCGGTATGTTTGATGAAAATCGCGTGCGAGAATATATTGCAAGCCTAAGATCTACACAGCCTGAGGCTTATGAGCAATGGCTGCAAATGGAGGAAAACATGGGCGATATTGCCCGTCAAAATATGTATTTCTCTATGGTAACCGCCGGGATTGGAGCAACAATCACTGAAGCTGAGCAGGCTTACCGTTTTCAAAATAATAGCGTAGACCTTCGCTTCGTTCAGTTACCTTACTCTTCTGTTTCAGATGACGAGGTAGAGGTGAGCAAAGATGAAATTAGAGCATATATCGAAGAAAATCCTTCGCAATTTGAAACCGAAGCTTCTAGAAATATCAGGTATGTATATTTTGAGGAGAAAGCTTCAGATGAAGATGTAAAAGAGTCTGAGGAAGCATTAACCTCATTACAAGAAAACCGTGTAGAATATAATGCTGTAACTAGCAGTAATGATACTTTACCAGGATTTAATACTACAAATGACTATGAAGATTTTGTGGAATCAAATTCAGACCTGCCTTACGATGATAGGTTTAAATTCAAAAACGAACTTCCTTCTGAATTTGCTGATGATCTTTTCAATTTAAATGAAGGTGAAACTTTTGGACCTTATAAGGAAGATGGCTATTTCAAACTTTCTAAACTGGTAGAAACCAAAGAAATTCCAGATTCAACCAAAGCAAGTCATATTCTTGTGGCTTACCAGGGGCAACAATTTGCGCCAGATGTAACTAGAAGTAAGCAAGAGGCAGAAGCTTTGGCCGATAGCCTTGCCAACGTTATTAGAAATGATAAAGATAAATTCGCTGAATTAGCAGCCGAATTTTCTGCAGACCGTTCTAACAACCAGGATGGTGGAGACCTTGGTTATTTTGGACCTGGAGATATGGTATCAGAATTTGATAGTTATGTTTTGGATAATAATCCTGGAGATGTTGGTGTTGTGGAAACCGATTTTGGTTACCACGTAATTCATATTGAAGAACAAACCGAGAGGGAAAAAGCGGTAAAAATTGCCACTATTGCCAGAGAGATTGAAGCTTCAGAGCGTTCCAGAAACAACTTGTTTAATGAAACTACTAAGTTTGAGATCGCTGCGGGTGAAGGAGATTTTGCAGAGGTTGCTAAAGAAGAAAATTACAACATTAGAACAGTTAACAATGTTAAAGCTTTAGATGAAAATATTCCCGGGGTTGGACAACAAAGAAGAATTGTTCAGTGGGCATTTGAAGACGAAGCTAACGTTGGCGACATTAAACGTTTTGATATTCCATCTGGATATGTTGTTGCTCAATTAACAGCTAAAAATAAAGAAGGTTTGATGACTGCGGAAAATGCTTCATCTAAAGTCCTTCCAATTCTTACAAAAGAAAAGAAAGCTGAAATTCTAAAAGAAAGAATCAACAGCGATAACCTACAGGAGATAGCTTCTAATAACAATACTACAGTACAAACTGCAAATGCTGTTAATCTTGGTAGCCCAACATTACCGGGTGCAGGTAGAGAACCAGAAGTAGTAGGAGCTGTATTTGCTTTAGAGCCGGGTAGTGTAACTGATCCTATTGCTGGAAATAACGGAGTGTATGTCGTAGAGCTTGAAAGTAAAAATGAAGCACCTGCAATGAATTCTTATAGTGGGATTGCTCAGCAGGAAACTGCTGAAAGAAGACAGAATGCTTCTCAAAGACTTTTTGAAGCACTACGCGAAAAAGCAGAAATTGAAGATAACCGTGCGAGATTCTACTAGTGGAATAAGCATTTGGACATAAAAAAAAGCCCCGGTAAAAATTACCGGGGCTTTTTTTATGTCCTTTTTTCAAGCAAATTAGATGCTAAAACAAGTGCGAGATTTGGGTTAAACCCCTACGGCGCCCTGAATTTATTTCAGAGCCTGTCCCGAAGATCTTCGGGAGTCTAAGATCTCCTTAAAGTCGGTTTTTACAGAACAATGTCTTTAAAAGCAAGAATTGTTTCAAAACCTTTGTTGTTGAAATATTCAAGAACCTCTGCTTTGTCTCCGGTTACCATTACAAAATCACCGCCCCAGCCGCCAAGGCTTTTAATCGCTCTAGGGAAATCGGGAAAGCGTTCTTGTTTTACTTTTGGTGTTTGTAGCGCCTTAGATATTAAAGTTTCATGAATATTGATTAGAAGCTCAAATTCAGTGAGTGTTTTGCAATTGGCAAACTGCTCGGTTAGAGATGATATCTTTTCGGTTAATCCAGCTTTATTGGCTTCGGGTAAAGCATTGTAATGTTTAATAGCATCACGGCTATTCTTTTTCTCATTTAGATAAACAAAAAATATATTTTCAGAAAAATCAGGATAGAAATTGGTTTTTAAAACCGAAGCTCCATTTTCGGTAAGCTGGTAAGTGATCGCCTGGTCATTTTGTGCCGCAGCAATGTCATAACCACTTCCTCCAAAGGTATTTTTAAGCAGTTTAAAGGCATCAATTTCAAACCAGTTAGCAATGTTGTTGATTAATGTTGAAGAGGTTCCCAGGCCCCAATTTCTATTGAAATCTAAACTGGTGTTAACTTTGATTCCAGTTTTTTCAGCCGAAAATAATTGGGGGTTTAATTTATCGGCTTCATTTAGGATCTCTACAAGTCTTTTTGAAACTTCTTGTTCTCCTTTGATATGCTGAAATTTATCACTTTTATACTCAAACTCTCCCTGAAACCACAAATTTCCATGTTCATCAAAACTATTCCATTCAATATTTTCAGCTTCAGAAGTTTCTATTTCCAGGGACTGTCCAAATTTTGTAGGAATAGCTAAGGCTTTGGCGCCATCTAAGACTGCATATTCTCCGGTAATCAAAAGTTTACCATTACTGTAAAACTTTTTCATCATGAATTTCTCAATTTTTTTAATTCTTCAACGGCGCTGCTGTGGGTTACGGTGTGAGTGGTGAAATGCTTGGTGAGTGTTTTCTTCTCAGCTTCAGTAGCATTATGCTGATTTAAAATATTCATCAAATGCATTTTCATGTGCCCTTGCTGAATTCCCGTTGTAGTCAATGAATTAATTGCAGCAAAGTTTTGCGCCAGGCCGGCAACCGCTACAATTTTCATCAATTCTTTAGCGCTTGGTTGCTGTAAAATATCCAGGGCCAGTTTAACTAATGGATGCAAACTTGTCAATCCGCCGACAGTGCCTAAAGCAAGGGGAACTTCAATCCAGAATTTAAAAATACCATTTTCAAGGCTGGCGTGTGTTAAGCTCGAGTATTTTCCGTTTCTGGCAGCATAAGCATGAATACCGGATTCCACCGCTCTAAAATCGTTTCCGGTAGCCAGGACAACGGCATCAATACCGTTCATTATGCCTTTATTGTGGGTCACGGCACGATAAGGTTCTACTTCAGCAATATTCACCGCCTGGATGAATTTCTTGGCGAAATCTTCTCCGTTTAAATCTTTGTTTTCATTGAGTTCTTCTACCGGGCAGGAAACTTCAGCTCTCACTAAACATTCCGGTACATAGTTGGAGAGAATACTCATAATTATTTCTATATCCTTTTCTTCTGAAGAGAAATCACTATAATCCCGGGCTTCTTTCTGAAAAACTTCTGCGAATTTTTCCAGGCAGGAATTTATAAAATTCGCGCCCATAGAATCTTTGGTTTCAAATTCGCAGTGCAGCTGGTAGTAATTCGCAATTTCAGCGGTTTTATCTTTAAGATTTATATCTAAAACCCCACCGCCGCGTTTTTCCATATTACGGGTAATAGGTTTTACAGCTTCCAAAAGTTTAGGTTTGGTGGCTTCAAAAAATTGCTCCAGTTTTTGCTTATTTCCGAAGAAATTAAAATGCACCTGACCTATTTTCTTAGTATTAATTACTTCAGCCTTAAATCCGCCTCGGGTTCTCCAGAATTTGGCAGCTTTACTTGCCGCTGCGATCACCGAGCTTTCCTCAATTGCCATAGGGATGGCAAGTAAATCTTCGTTGATCAGGAAATTTGGTGCCAGGCCAAATGGCAGGTAGAAATTTGATAAAGTATTTTCGGTAAATTCGTCGTGCAACTGTTGTAACCTGGAATCTTCGTTCCAGTATTGTCTAAGAACCGCCACATCTTCTGGACGGTCTTTTAGGTAGGTTTCGGCAAGCCAGTCTATTTTTTCCTTCTTGGTAAGCCTGGAAAAGCCGGTGATAGGTTTTATCATTTTTGAAGCTAATTTAGAGTGCACAAAGATACAATTGTTATTCAAGGGAATTGTATTTTCAGTTTCTAGAAAAATTAAGTGATTTATCTTTAACAAATCCTTAGTATTTAACACTCAAATACTACTCTTTTTGATGAAAATTTAGTAAACTTGGCAATCCAAATTCATTCTATAAATTTTATGAAGTTCTCAAAAATATTGGTTGGGTTGTTAATTGCAGCAACCTCAACATTTTACGCGCAGGATAAAGAAATTAGCCTCGAGGAAATTTACGACGGCACCTTTAGACAGGAACGTTTACAATCCCTACAATCTCTAGACAATGGTAAAGAATACGTGGTTTTGAATCGCGATCGCAAGGCAAACACCAGTAGCATAGATGTATATTCTTATAAGAGTGGCGAGAAGGTAAGAAGTCTTTTAAATAGTAAAGATCTAAATGAAATTTCCGGTTTCCAGGGATTTGAGCTTAGTGAAAATGAAGATAAGATTTTGCTTTCTACCAAAATGGAGCAAATTTACCGCCGTTCTTCCCGCGGAATTTATTATATCTACGATGTAGAAGGTAAAACACTTACCAAATTAAGCGATAATAAAGTTCAGGAGCCAACTTTCTCTCCAGATGCTTCCAAAGTGGCTTATGTTTTTGAAAATAATATCTACACTTACGATATCGCTTCCGGCGAAGAAACTCAGGTCACCACAGATGGTGAGAAGAACAAAATAATTAATGGGGTGACCGATTGGGTTTACGAAGAAGAATTTGCTTTTGTAAGAGCTTTCGACTGGAATAAAACCGGAACTCATTTAGCTTATCTTAAATTTGATGAATCTGAAGTTCCTGAATTTTCTATGGATATGTTTGGGAAGAATCTATACCCAAGTCAGCAGGTTTTTAAATACCCTAAAGCGGGAGAAATAAATTCTCAAGTTTCTCTTTATACATATGAATTAGCTGCTGAAGAAAGTGAAAAAGTTGAACTTGGAGATTATGAAGATTTTTATATTCCAAGAATTAAATGGACACAGGATCCTGAGATTTTGAGCGTACAGGTTTTAAACAGGCACCAAAACGATCTGGATCTTATTTTCGTTGACGCTGAAGATAATGAAGCTGAAGTGGTAATGAATGAAACCGATGAAGCCTATATAGATATCACAAACAACCTTACTTTCCTTGAAGACAATAGTTTTATCTGGACTAGCGAAAAAGATGGTTGGAACCATATTTACCTTTATGATGAAGATGGCGAGCTAGAAAATCAGGTTACCGAAGGAAACTGGGAAGTAACCGACTATTATGGTTACGATGAAGACTCTAAGAAGATCTTTTACCAGAGTACAGAAAACGGAAGTGTTAACCGCGATGTATATTCCATAAAAATTAACGGTAAAAACAAAACCCGTTTAACTGAAAAAGAAGGAATGAACAGCGCAGATTTTAGCGCTGACTATACTTATTTTATCAATTCTTACACAAGCACCGAAACTCCTTATGAATTCACACTACATAATGCGAAAAACGGTAAACTGGTAAGAAAGATTAAAGATAATTCGGCGTTATTGGAAATTGAAGAAGCTTATAATTTTGCTCCTAAAGAACTAAGCACTATTGAAGTGAATGGCAATGAGCTTAATATGTGGATGATTAAGCCAAACGATTTTGACGAGAATAAAGAATACCCATTATTAATGTTTCAATATTCAGGGCCAGGTTCACAGGAGGTTTCTAATTCTTACTTCGGCATTAACGATTACTGGTATCAGTTACTCGCTAACGAAGGTTATATTATAGCAGCCGTAGATGGCCGCGGTACTGGGTTTAAAGGTGCAGATTTCAAAAAAGTAACCCAGAATGAACTCGGTAAATATGAAGTTGAAGACCAAATTGCTGCGGCAAAAAAGTTTGGTGAAATGGAGTATATAGATGAAAACCGGATTGGAATTTGGGGATGGAGCTACGGCGGTTTTATGTCTTCTAACGCTATTCTTAAAGGAAACGACACTTTTTCTATGGCCATAGCCGTAGCCCCGGTAATTAGCTGGAGATTTTACGATACCATCTATACCGAAAGATATATGACTACGCCTCAGGAAAACCCTTCGGGTTATGATGAGAATTCACCTATAAACCACGTAGAGAAATTAAAAGGAGATTACCTTTTAATTCACGGTGGCGGAGACGATAATGTACACCTTCAAAATACCATGAGAATGGTTGAAGCTTTAGTACAGGCTAATAAGCAATTTGACTGGGCTATCTATCCAGACAGAAACCACGGTATCTATGGCGGTAACACAAGATTACACCTATATACAATGATGACCGATTTTATTAAAGAAAAACTATAATCTAAATGGCAACAGCAACAAACAGAGCGCCTCAAAAAGAACTTTTTGGGCATCCGGTAGGACTTTATATCTTATTTTTCACCGAAATGTGGGAACGTTTCTCCTATTATGGAATGCGTGCTATCCTTGTTTTATATCTAGTAAGTGCAACAACCGGTGGTAACGCAGGTCTTGGCTGGACAGGAGGAGAGGCTATTGCACTTTATGGCTGGTATACCATGCTTGTTTATGTAGCTTCCATTCCCGGTGGAATTATAGCAGATAAACTTCTTGGTCAAAAGAAAACAGTGTTATGGGGAGGAATAATCCTGGTAGCCGGTCACGGTATTTTGGCTGTAGAAGAAATGTGGGCATTTTATAGCGGACTAGGCTTAATTATTATTGGAGTTGGAATGCTTAAACCAAATATCTCTACAATGGTTGGAGGTTTGTACAAGCCCGGGGATATTAGAAGAGATAAAGGTTTCACCATCTTTTATATTGGGATTAATCTTGGAGCTTTTCTTTCCAGTTTAATCGTAGGATATGTTGGTGAAAATATTGGCTGGCACTATGGTTTTGGACTTGCCGGTATTGCTATGGCACTGGGACTTATAGTCTATGTATGGGGCCAAAAGTACTTGTTGAATGTCGGAAATCTTCTATCTAAGGTAGAGCGTAGTGAAGGCGCTTCTCTAAGCAATATGTTTAGTGAACTATTAAAGTCCCCACTTCAACTTGCTATTACATCAATTTTAATGATAGGTTCCATATATGTTCTTATAATGGTGTCTATTCCGTTTGGACTGCTGTATATCTTCTTAACTCTTGTAATTGCTTTGATGCTTATGGTATACAAAGATTTGACTACGCAAGTTATGAAAGATAGGTATGTAGTGATGATCTTATCGTTTTTACTTGTAGTTGTTTTCTGGGGAGCCTTTGAGCAAGCCGGAGGATTAATGAATATCTACGCGGCAGATAAAACAGACCGTACTTTATCCTTTAGCCTACCGCTAATTGGTAATGAAGTTCCTGCAACCTGGTTTCAGTCCTTAAATGCCATGTTTATCATTATTTTTGGAGTAATAGTGGCAAATTTCTGGGCTAAAAGAAAGTTGAAGAACAAAGAAGCTTCTTCAATCTTTAAAATGGCTACAGGGGTAATTATTATGGGACTTGGCTTTCTATTTATGGCTATAGCTGCAAAAGAATACACTGCTTTTGAAAGTAAATCGGCCATGTATTGGTTAGTGCTTGCTTACTTACTGCATACCATTGGGGAATTATGTTCTTCTCCGGTAGCGCTTTCTTTTATAACCAAACTGGCACCGGTAAAATATGCTTCTCTTATGATGGGTGTTTATTTTGCTGCTACAGGACTTGGAAACAAAATGGCGGGACTTATTGGTGAATTCTCCCAGGGAGAACCGGCTACTGTTCAGTTAAGCACAGAAGGCAGTGATGTAGCTAATAGATTGCAATTAAACGATACCATACTTCAGAATAAAAACGACTTTACGTTTAATGGTTTTGTTTACCTGGATAATAATGAGCTTGCAGTAACGAATATGGAAACTGAGGCACCGGTATTGGGACTTATGGATTTTGAGAATAAAGATCAAAAGTCAGAGATCATAGCAAACCTCAAAGAAGAGGGAGTAACCGCACAGGATCCCTATCACGTAATGCTTAATTTTAGGCAGGAGGAAGATAAAGTTGGGTATTACGGAGATTTTGTGATCGAAGAAGTACAAACTCAGTTGGAATTCAGAACTTTTATTGGCATTACTATATTCACCACCGTATTTGGACTAATTGTGATTTTTATGTTGAAACCTTTAAAGCGATTAACGCACGGTGCTGAAGACAACGAGCGGGAAATGCTGGAGCAGGAGCAATATGAAATTGCAGATACAGAAAGGGATAAGAAAAATTCTTAAAATAGTATTTGAAACAAAAAACGTTCTTTAATTTTAGGAACGTTTTTTGTTTTACAAACATTCTAAAAGCGATACATGATTAGAGTAATTACCATATTTTTTCTGTTTATAGGAATTAATAGTCAGGCCCAGGAGATTAACTGGATGAGTATGAACGAGGCGCTGGCGGCACAGGAAAAAGAACCTAAAAAGATTTTTATGGATGCCTATACCGTTTGGTGCGGCCCCTGTAAAATGTTAGATAAGAATACCTTTACAAATAACGATGTAATTGAGTTTGTGAATGAAAATTATTATCCGGTGAAATTTAATGCTGAAGGTCCTGAGGAAATTGATTTTAAAGGGCAGCTATTTAAAAATCCGCAATACGATCCTGAAAAGAAGCAGAGAAGAAATTCGCCACACCAATTGGCCAGGGCTTTAAAAATTACCGGCTATCCAAGCCTTGTTTTCTTTGATGAAGAAGCCAATTTAATTGCTCCTATTCCCGGGTACAGAACCCCAAAACAATTGGAGCTTTATTTAAAACTCTTTGTGGAAGATGAATATAAAAAAATGACTTCTAAAGAAGCTTTTGCAGAATACCAGGAGAGTTTTGAAAGTTCTTTTGAGTAAAATATTTCAGATTCGAAGCCAACGCAATGCGTTTCAGTCTCGAGTAGAATTTAAGTGTTAGTTGATAGTGGGCCTTATGGTTCAGTAGAGATGCGGAAAGCTCCGCTTTTACCTGTATGGTGAAAACGGGCTTTTTGTTTTCTGGCGGTTTCGGCCCAACGGGATACATAACTATGATAGTTGCTCCCGTCGGCAACAATTATCTTTGGGTTTAAACTTCTAATTAGCCGTTCTAAGTTAATATTAGAAGAATTCCGAAGCAATACTACATCAGGCTTAAAGTTCTTCAGTCTGTATACTGCGCTGCTATCAATAATCAAAATCGAAGCCTTGGAAGTACTCATAATATCGGGAATTATCTTTTCTTCAATACTATAGATATCTCTTCCCGTTTTGTAGTCTTTCAGTCTAATTTCATTTTGCAGATCGTCTTCCAAATTATGATAAAGCCTAAACTGTTCAAGCTCATTAACCCCTATCATAGTTTTTCTAGGCTTATGAAAAATAATACTTTCTGAAGTTGAATTCTGCATTTTGCTATATAACATGCTGCTTTGAACTATTAGAATTCCGCAAAGAAAGAAAACGAGATTTCTGAAGTTTTTCCGATAGATTAAAAGAATAAAAAAGAAGATCAGTAGGTAGGCACTGAGATTTTGCCAAATATTAAAATGGATATCGGTGAACACAAAATCTTCTTTTCCTGCAACCCAACCAATAAATTGATTCATTAACCCAATAAGGTTTCCATAGGTTTCGGCTAGAATGTCGGGCAGGAGTTGCAATAAAGCTAGTAGAATAACTAGAATTCCCAGGCCAAGAATTAATCCTAGAACCGGTAAAACTACCAGGTTAGAAAGAAAGAATAGCCCTGGAAACTGGTGGAAATAAAATAAACTTAGTGGTAACACCCCAATTTGCGCAGCGATGCTCACCGTAAATAAACCCCAAAAGTATTTTGTGATTTTAAACTTTGGTTGCCAGAGCTTAAATAGTTTAGGCTGAATGGTGACAATTGCAAAAACCGCAAGATAACTCAGTTGAAAACCAACCTGAAATATGAAATAAGGATTTACAAGCAGTAAAATAAACAGCGAAATAAACAAACTGTTCAAAACACTGGTTTTTCGGCGCATTTGCATCCCAATAGCGATAAAAGAAAACATCGTCACCGCCCTAACTACCGATGGCGAAAGCCCTGCTAAAATTGCAAAACTCCACATTAATAAAATTAAAATAAAGGTTTTTAGAATAAGTCCGTTTTTTAGATAATTAAGAGGAGCGAAGAGCCAGTTTAGAATAAGCAAAATAATCCCTACGTGGAGGCCAGATACGGCTAGAATATGAATGGCACCTGCCGCAGCATATTCATCGTAAATTTCTTTTGAAATATCCTGCCGCTGCCCTAATAATAAAGCCTGCATTATGGCTAATTCATCTTTGTTAAATTTCGCTTCGGATAACTTTTGAATTAATCTCTCCCTGAAATTAGAGATATGAGTTAGTATTCTCTTTTCATTATGCGGTAAAGTTTGTATGTCCGATTTATTCAGTTGCAATTGCATTTCCACCTTTTGCTTCTGCATAAACTTTCGGTAATTAAACCGATAGGGATTTAAAGGCTTAGCAATATTAGTAGTCTGGTTGGGAACAATTAATTTCATTCCGGGCTGTATAATACTGGAAATAGAATCTTTGGAAATATTGAGTAAGATCTTTCCTGTTACCGGAATTGAATTTTTACTTGAAAAGATCCTTTCTACTTCAGCGATATACGGCTGGTTGTAAAGATTGGGCTTCAGGGATTCAATGACGCGAATTTGCATTAAATCTGCTTCAGTAGATTGAAGATTGATATAATGGTGTTGCTGATTTTTTGGTTGATGAAGATATGCCGTCGCCATTCCTAAGCTAAAGATCAAACTCCAGGTACATATTCCGAAGAAGGCATCGTCAAATAGCTTCCTGCGTGCTCTTAAAAAACTTATACAGAAAATAAGAAATAATAGGCCCAGAAATATGAAAAGAGGTAATGCGGGCAGATCAATATAAAATCCGGTAATGATTCCCAGGATCAGGAATATGGAGAGTTTTATGATGGTAAAATTTAGAAATTGCATCCCTTTTGTTTATTGTAGGGCAGCAATTATCTCTTGAAGATACTAAAAATTATAAAATTCGGCGTGCCATGACAAAATTACCATTCCAATAGGGCTCAGAAAGAGAAGAGACAATTACACCTCTGGAGGTAGAAGCGTGAATAAAATAGATGTCTTCACGTTCTATTTCTACCACTAAACCGACGTGATTAATAACTTTGCGATTCTTGTTGGTTTCAAAAAAGAGTAGGTCCCCAGGATTTACCTCTTTTATGTAAAGACGTTTCCCTTCCAGAGACATAGCACGAGAAGTTCTGGGAATTGCAATATCTTCTTCTAAAAATGCGGTATAAATGAGTCCGGAGCAGTCCATACCTCGCTTTGTAGTTCCGCCGTATTTATAGCGTGTTCCTTCAAAGCTTTTGGCGTTAGAAATAATATTATAAACTTTTCTATTGGCTGGTTTAACTTCAGTATTTCCTGGACGTGAATATCTTTCAGAACGATTTTCTTCACTTTTGGTAGTGATAACTTTAGAGCGCGAGCTTCCGCAGGAAATAAGGCTTATAAGCAAAAAGCCTAAAAAAAGTGATTTAAAAACTTTCAACATACATCAATTTTTAACCCCTCATTGAGGGTTTAAATTTTCCCAGGCTTGGCTCAAAATTATAAAAAAAACACCTATTCATTTCTTGTGGCTTTGCCTCCAGGTTTTTGAATGGATTTGACAATAAATTGCGCTGTTTTTTCACTGGCACCCTTTCCTCCTAATTTCTGTTCTAATTCAAAATAATCTTTAAAGATTTTATTGCGATGCTCTTTCTCCAGTATTTTCTTAAACTCTTTTTTTAGTGTTTTAGTATTGAAATCGTTCTGAATTAATTCCTTTACTACTTCGCGATTCATAATGAGATTTACCAGTGAGATATAATCTAAATTTACAATTCTACGGGCAATTTGATAAGAAACATAGCTGCCTTTATAGCAAACCACTTCCGGAATTTTGAATAAAGCGGTTTCTAAAGTCGCGGTACCCGAAGTAACCATAGCCGCGTGAGCAAGACTCAGCACATCATAAGTTTTGTTCATTATCAATTTTATATTCTTCTGCTTTATAAAAGGAGCATAGAACGCTGCATCCTGGCTGGGTGCACCTGCAATTACAAATTGGTATTCAGGAAAATCTGGGGTAATGCTAAGCATAACCTCCAGCATTTTTGATATTTCCTGTTTACGACTTCCCGGCAAAACAGCAATTACGGGTCTTTCGTCCAGCTCATATTCCTCTTTCAGTGCAGCTATGTTGGGAAGCTTTTTTTGTCCAATGGCATCAATAAGTGGATGGCCTACAAAATGAACCGGGAAATTATGCTTTTCCTCATAAAACTCTTTTTCAAAAGGAAGTATCACATACATATGATCTATATCGCGTTTTATTGCATTGATCCGATTTTCCTTCCAGGCCCAAATTTGTGGAGAAATATAATAGTGTGTCTGGTAACCTTGTTCTTTAGCCCATTTGGCGATTCTTAAATTGAAGCCTGGGTAATCTACAAAAATGATGGCATCGGGATTAAATTTGCTGATATCTTCTTTACAAATGGCAATATTTTGAAGAATGGTTTTTAAATTAAAAAGAACCTCTACGAAACCCATAAATGCCAATTCACGATAATGCTTTACCAGGTGTCCGCCTTGTTCCTGCATAAGATCTCCTCCCCAAAACCTGAATTCAGCCTGGGAATCATTTTGTTTTAAAGCACGCATGAGGTTCGATGCGTGAAGATCTCCAGAAGCTTCACCGGCAATAATGTAATATTTCATCAGTTTATAAATTTATCCCGCTTTGGGAATTTGTCACAGGCTATAGATTTATACCTGCGCTTTCTTTTTTCCAGCATCAGGCCGGGTTTATTTAAACAATTTTAGAGATGAAAATGGTAATTGCACCTATGATGGTTGCTAACAACACACCTCTTGCGTGATAATTTTGCTTTTTTCTTATAAAAACGAAAAAAGGTAAAAAGTTTAAAATAGCACCCAGCGCAATTAATTTTCCAATATAATCTTGAGAAATAGCATCGTCTAAAGTTTCATCTATTCCCATTTCAGAGAAAAGTAGGATATACAGGAAAATTCCGCCAATATTGGCTGAAACTCCTGTCAGAAATCCTACGAAGATATTTTGCTTAATCATTAAGCTCCCAATTGTTTAAGTCGTCTAAAAAGTGATGAGCGGTTAAATCGAATTGCACCGGTACAACCGAAACATAGCCGTTTTGTAAAGCCCATTCATCGGTGTCTTCTCCTTTATCTTTATTTACAAATTTACCGGTAAGCCAGTAATAATCGCGTCCCTGTGGGTTTGTTCTTTTATCAAATTCTTCTTCCCAATGGGCATTTGCCTGTCTGCAAATTTTCATTCCTTTAATTTCTGAGGCAGATAGCTTTGGAATATTTACATTTAAAACCACGCCGGTTGGTAAGCCATTTTTAATGACATTTTTGGTAATGGCCTTTACATATTTTCTCGTAGGCTCAAAATCGGCATTTAAGGAATAATCCAGTAAGGAGAATCCAATGGCAGGAATTCCTTCTACACCGGCTTCTACGGCAGCACTCATAGTCCCGGAGTAGATTACGTTAATAGAAGAATTGGAGCCATGGTTAATTCCGCTAACGCAAAGATCTGGTTTGCGGTGCAGGATTTCCTGGGTTGCGATTTTCACACAATCTGCGGGGGTGCCAGAGCAGCTGTATTCTTTATGCTTATAATTTTCTTTAATGGTAACCTGTTCGCAGAATAAGGTGTCGCTAATAGTGATCGCATGACCCATTCCGCTTTGCGGACTATCGGGTGCCACAACCACTACATCACCTAACTCTTTCATTACTTCTATTAGCGTTCTTATCCCGGGGGCAGTTATACCATCGTCGTTGGTTACTAGAATTAAAGGTCTCTTTTTAGTCATAGCTTATTTTATATAGGCTAAAATAGTAATTTCAATAGGAAACCTTATCTTAGTAGTTTAACAAATTATTATACACTGTTAGCTTTATTGGCACAATTTTTAATGTATTTTGGAGAGCTGTTAATGATGAAATTTATGCGATTTATGAAAAGGAATTTAAAAATCTTGGTGGTAGTGCTGCTAATGGCTGCCACTTCCTGTAGTTTTACTACTAAAAAATTTGACGACCCTAATAAAGATAAACTTCTTATAGACCTTATTACATACGTTCTTAACGAGGGGCATTACGATGCCAGGGACATTAATGACGAATTTTCTGAGGGTGTGTACGATAAATATCTTGAAGGTTTAGATGGGTCTAAACGTTTCTTTTATGAAAGTGACATTAAAGAATTTAATGATTACCGGAATAAAATAGATGATCAGATCAAAGACAAGCAGATTGACTTTTTTGATCTGACTTATAACCGACTTTTAAAACGATCTGAGGAAGCACGTGATATTTATAAGGAAATTCTTGAAAAGCCTTTTGATTTTTCTGAAACCGAAGACATAAATACTGACTTTTCTGAAGCCGAATATGTTTCTTCAAAAAAGGAACTAAAAGAACGTTGGAGAAAACAGCTTAAATTTTCAACGCTTATAACTTATTTTGATAAAGTAGAGGAAGAAGAGCAGAAAAAAGAAGAAGATTCAGATTACGAAATGAAGTCTAAAGAAGAACTTGAAAAAGAAGCCCGTGAGGTAACTTTGAGTTCTTTAGAGGAATATTATGATTTCACCGATGATCTTGAGCGTAAGGATTATTTTTCTGTGTATTTAAACTCTATAGTAGAGGCCTTCGATCCTCACACCTTTTATTTTGCTCCACAGGATAAAGATAGATTCGATATTGCAATGTCTGGAAAGCTGGAGGGAATAGGAGCCAGGTTACAAAAGAAAAGTGATAACATTACTATTACCGAAGTGATTTCTGGCGGACCTGCCTGGAGAAGTGAAGAGCTTTCTGCGGGAGACGAGATTTTAAAAGTACAGCAAGAAGATGAGGAAGACCCGGTGAGTATTGTAGGGATGCGTTTGGAAGATGCTGTAGACCTCATTAAAGGTCCAAAGGATTCTAAGGTTATTCTTACTGTTCGGAAAAAATTAATGGGCAATATTGAAGAAATCACGCTTACTCGTGATATTGTTGAAATTGAAGAGACTTATGCTAAAACAGCTATGGTACAGGATGAAGGTAAAAATTATGGGATAATTAATTTACCAAAATTCTATTTCAATATGGAGGACTATGAAGAGCGTAATGCGGCTTCAGATATTAAAAAAGATATTATTAGATTGAAAGAACAAAATATGGACGGCCTGGTGCTTGACCTTAGAAATAATGGTGGAGGATCTTTGAAAACGGTGGTTGATATTGCAGGTCTTTTTATTGAAGAAGGACCAATTGTTCAGGTGAAATCTAATGGGGAAAGAAAAGATGTACTTTCAGATGAAGACCCTTCTGTGCTTTGGGATGGCCCACTTGTAATTTTAGTTAACGAACTTTCGGCTTCAGCTTCAGAAATTCTTGCGGCTGCAATGCAGGATTATAAAAGGGCAATCATTATTGGAAGTAAGCAAACCTACGGAAAAGGTACTGTTCAAAATGTAATAGATCTAAATCGTTGGTTAAGAAGCAATGAATTTGGAGACGTAGGAGCGCTCAAATTAACTACCCAGAAGTTTTACAGGGTAAATGGTGGTTCTACCCAGTTAGAAGGTGTTAAAAGTGATGTGGTTGTTCCAGATCGTTACAGCTTTGTAGATATTGGAGAAAAAGATCAGGATAATCCTTTACCATGGGATAAGATCGACCCTGCTAACTATAGTATTTGGGACGGTTACGTAAATTTTGAAGAAACTATTGCAGCGAGTAAGGAAAGAATGGACTCCAATGAGCAATTAAAGCTTATAGAGCAACACGCTAAATGGATTAAAGACCAAAGCGAAGATAGTTTTCATTCCCTGAAGTATAATGAATATGCTTCAACGGCTGAAAGAAACCAGGAAATGGCAAAAAGTTTTGATTCTATAAAAAACTATAAAACAGATCTTACTTTTATATCGCTACCTTCTGAGGAAGAGTTATTTCAAAATGATACTATTTTGAAAGAGAAAAGAGATCGCTGGCATACCAATTTAAGTAAAGACGTGTATGTTGAAGAAGCCATTCACGTATTGGCCGATATGAAAAAGAATAATATAAGACAGGATAAATTAGCTGAGGTTCAGGACTAATTTTTCTTAGAAATAGAAGAAAGCGCTTCAGAGATGAAGCGCTTTTTTTATGCGCTATTATCTTTCTCTCCTCAAAGCCAGTTGGAGCTAATTCTTTCGAATTTATAAAGGAAATTTTATTCTGAAAAACTTAGATTTGCAATATGCTGAAACGAAAATACATTTACCCCCTGGTCATCTTGATTGTTGCTGCACTGCTGCTTATAGCAGAACGCTGTAACTAAAAAGACATCCTATCGGAATCTAGTTTTATAAAAATAAAGAGTAGGATTGTAAAGGCCCAAAGACCCGAGCCACCATAGCTTAAAAAGGGTAAAGGAATGCCCACTGTAGGGAAAATACCTATAACCATCCCAATATTGACCAGGAAGTGCATAAAAATGATTCCTATTACCCCATAACCATACACTCTGGTAAAAGTTGATCGCTGCCTTTCTGCAAGGTAAAGTAGGCGCAACATAAGCAAAACAAAAAGGCCAAGTATAAACGTGCTTCCCAAAAAGCCCCATTCTTCTCCTACCGTGCTAAAAATATAATCGGTATGTTGTTCCGGAACAAAATGACCCTTGGTTTGCGTTCCTTCGGTCCATCCTTTACCAAATAAGCCGCCGCTACCAATAGCAATTTCACTTTGATTTGTGTTATAGCCAATTCCTCGAGAATCTACTTCCTTACCCAAAACAATATTAAAACGATCCCTGTGGTGCTGCTTAAAAACATTTTCAAAAACATAATTCACCGAAAGCGAAAAGCCAATTGCTATAGCGGCGAAAAAGATGTATTTAAGAATGTTTGGTCGTCTTTTTAAGTTTTTGAGATAAACCAATACAGCGATTACTAAAACCCCGCCTATTACCCATAACGGCCCAAACGCAAGTGTAGCAACGAAAAGTGTGGCAGCAAAGAATCCTAATAATAAATAGGCGAAATGAAGTCCCTCGCGGTAAAGGGCGAATGCAAAGGAAAAATAAACCATAGCACTTCCGGCATCAGGCTGTAATAATACCAGGGTCATAGGTAAGGCAATGATTAAGAAGACCCTTAGTTGATGCTTGAATTCCTTGATATTAGTCTGTATTCCGCTTAGATACTTGGCAACAGCTAATGCTGTTGCTGCTTTTGCAAATTCGGCCGGCTGTATGCTAATAGGGCCTATTTTGTACCAGGCTGTTTGGCCTGCAATAGTACTTCCAAAAACGAATAATCCGGCTAAGCTTAGTAGGCTTACAGCGTAAATAACACTAGAAAACCTTTGATAAAACTTTGCTTCAATAGATAATAAAATAATTATCAGAAATAAGCTTAGAATAATCCACAGGCCTTGTTTACTGTATATTTGATTGAATTCAAAAAAACTTGTGTGACTTTCAGTTAAGGAAGCCGAGTAAATATTGGCCCAACCAAATCCAACTAATAAGAGGTAAATTAATATAGTAAGCCAATCGAATCCTGCTACGCTTTTCCCCATTTATCGATTTATTATAAAAGGTTCGCCGCTTAATGGTTTTGCATATTCATCTTCAAGACTGTGGTTTAAGATCCAGTCTTCCATATCGGTTCGGGTTATTTCTTTTTTAAGGTACTTTTCAACCATAAGGCTTGCAATTCTTCCGGCATACCGGCTTCCCCAATATCCATTTTCCACAAATACAGCTAGCGCTATTTTAGGATTATCTACCGGCGCGAAAGCTACAAAGATAGAGTGATCGGTAAGTTGGGTTCGTTTACCATCTATTTTTGTATAGTTTTCTGCAGTACCGGTTTTTCCTGCGATTTCAATCCCCGGTATTTGTAAACTTCTGGCTGTTCCATCTATATAAACCTGATGCATGCCTTCAACTACCGGGTCAAAATGCTTTCTGTCTATAGTAGTTGTATTCTTTACCGTGAATTTTTCTTCTTTTATAGGATCCCCATCGACTTTCTTTAAGATATGCGGAGTATAATACCAACCACGATTCGCAATAGTAGCTGTCATATTCGCTAATTGAATGGGGGTCATTAAAACTTCGCCCTGGCCAATGGCATTAGAGATAGTGGCAGTGGAGTACCACTTGTAGGTTGGGTAATTATAAATTCGATTGTAATAGTCGGCATCCGGTATTTTTCCCGGCCTACCCGTGCTCAGATCGTTGCCCATAAACTGCCCAAGTCCAAAACTTTTTAAATGTTTGTTCCAGGTATCTATTCCTTCCTGCGGTGTGTCGAACTTTTCAATCGCCTTTCGATAGACCTGCGCGAAATAAGAATTGCAGGAATTGGCAATTCCCGGAACCATATCCAGAGGGCTGTCGTGTGCATGGCAGCCTAAAGGACGTCTCGCTCCGTAATTATATCCGTTATTACAGGAAAACCTATCGTTCGTATCGACTACGCCTTCCTGAAGTCCGATTAAAGCTGTTAAAGCCTTAAATGGAGAGCCTGGGGGGTATTCTGCTAAAAGACCGCGATCGTAAAGCGGTTGAGCAATAGAGTCATAGTAAAGCCTTGTATAATTAGGTGATCTTTTCCGGCCCACCAGTAACGCAGGATCATAAGTAGGAGCGGTTACCAAAGATAGAATTTCACCGCTCTCTGGCTCTATGGCTACAATTCCGCCGCGTTTGTTTTTCATCAACTTTTCTCCATAGGCCTGCAACTCGGCATCTATAGTAATGCTGATATCTTTTCCTTTGGTAGGAAGAGTGTCGTAAATACCGTCCTTATAAGGACCGATATCCCGGTTAAACCTGTCTTTCTGAATGTATTTTACGCCTTTTTCTCCACGCAATAATTTTTCATAAACTTTTTCTACTCCACTTCGGCCAATAAGGTCACCCGAAATATAATACGGGTCTTCATTAACTTTCTTCTGATTTACCTGGGCAATATATCCCAGTACATTTGCGCTGTGGTCTACCTGGTAATCTCTTAAAGAACGTTTTTGAATATAGAAACCTTCATATTTGCGCATTTTTTCCTGTAGATAAGCATATTCGGCTTTGGTGAGCTGAGGGATGATTACCGAAGGAAGAATAGGGGAGTAAATTTTTGCTTTATCAAGTCGGCGACCCAATTCTTCAGGCTCTATGCTTAGAATTTTACAAAATTCACTGGTATCGAAAGGTTTCAGGTTCCTGGGTATCGCCATCACATCGTAAGAAGGCTGGTTGGAAACCATTAATTTCCCATTTCTATCAGAAATATATCCACGCTGCGGGTAATCGTAAACAACTTCTATAGCATTATCCTGAGATCTTACCGCCAGGGAATCGTCCATTATTTGCAAATAGAAAAGGCGGGCAAGAAAAACCATGCCGGTAGTAAAAATAATAATGTAAAGTAATAATTTTCTCATCTATATTTTTTGCTGAAAACTGCTAAACTAAGCATGATCATGATAACACTAAAGATCCCTGAAAATAACGTCTTTTTGAGAACTATTATTATATGACTTAAGCTAAACATTTCCAAGAAAAATAATATAAAATGATGAATTAAGATACTGATAAAAATATAGCTCAATCGGGCCCCTATTGGCGTGGTAGCGAGTCTTAAATTTTGATGGTCATAACTTATGCCGAAAGAAAATCTAAGTAAATTAGGCCTAATAAAAGCAATAACAGTGCAGGCTGCTGCGTGAATTCCGCCGCTGTCTTCAAATAGGTCTATACTGAAGCCTAATAAAAAAGCCAGAATTAGAAAAAAACTTTGATTTCCATTAAACGGATAGAGCAAGATAAATAACACATATAGATATGGGTTTATATAACCCAGAAAATTAATGTTGTTGAGAATAAGTACCTGTATAAATACTAGTCCTACAAACCTGATGATATTTTTTAGAATACTATTGTTCATCTTCCTGCTCTAGTTCCAGTATTTCTTCCCGTTCCAGGTTCTCAATAACGTATACGTACCCGATATTAGTCATGTCGTTAAAGAGCTTGACATTTATAGTGTAGTAACTCTCGCTTTGGTCTAATTTAAAATCTTCAATGCTGCCTATTGGAATTCCTTCGGGAAAAATTAAAGATTTACCTCCGGTAACGATTGTATCACCCTTTTTGACGGGGGCCTGTCTGGGGACATCGGTTAATTGTACAATATTGGGGTTTTTACCATTCCACACCAGACTTCCAAAATGATTGGTTTTGTTTAATTGAGCATTAATCCTGGATTCTGAATTCAATATGGAAATTACACGCGAAAACCTGTTGTTAACCCTGTCTACAATGCCAATTACACCTTTACTTGTTATTACTCCAAACTCAGATTTTATACCGGCTTCTTTTCCCTGGTTCAGGGTTAGGAAGTTGTTTCGCTTGGCATAATTATTATTAATTACTCTTGCTGTTCTAAAATAATAGGTACCATCAAAACTGGAAGTATCGGTATAGTTTTCTACCGAAATTGTATCATTTAAATTAGTGAGTACGTTGCGCAATTGTTTATTTTCCTCCATAAGGCGCTCGTTGTATTCATCTAAATGCATATACTTATCAAAATCTTCGGCCCAGGAATAGATGCCACCGGTAAGACTATTGGCAGAGCTTATAAAACTACTCTTGTGATAGGAATGGGTTTGGATCGTGAAAAATACAGCTAATGCCAGCAGAAACAGGAATAGAATATTATTCTTATTTCGGATAAGAAAATTGAAAATTTGCTGCATAAAACTACTTCTCCTACTTTATCAAAATTCCCTTATAGCGATTTAGGGTTTTCAAGCATATTCCGGTTCCTCTTACAACTGCTCTTAAAGGATCTTCAGCAATATATACAGGAAGATCGGTTTTTTGAGATAACCTTTTATCCAGGCCTCTAAGCATAGATCCACCACCGGCAAGATAAATACCGGTATTGTAAATATCGGCTGCCAATTCTGGTGGGGTTTGAGATAGGGTTTCCATTACCGCGTCTTCAATCCTTAAAATAGATTTATCCAGGGCTTTAGCAATTTCACGGTAAGAAATGTTTACCTGCTTCGGTTTTCCTGTTAAAAGGTCACGTCCCTGAACACTCATTTCTTCTGGCGGAACTTCTAAATCTTCAGTCGCCGCACCAATCTGGATCTTTATTTTTTCAGCTGTACGTTCTCCGACATATAAGTTATGCTGCGTGCGCATATAGTAAACAATGTCGTTAGTGAATACATCACCTGCAATTTTAACCGACTTATCACAAACAATTCCGCCGAGGGCAATTACTGCGATTTCGGTAGTACCACCACCTATATCTACGATCATATTTCCTTTAGGCTGCATAATATCTACTCCAATACCAATTGCAGCGGCCATAGGTTCGTGAATAAGGTACACCTCTTTCCCGTTAACACGCTCTGCACTTTCTTTTACTGCACGCATTTCTACTTCGGTGATTCCAGATGGAATACAAATTACCATCCTAAGTGCCGGAGTAAACATTTTCTTTTTAAGTGCCGGAATTTCTTTAATGAACATAGTGAGCATTTTCTCACTAGCATCAAAATCGGCAATTACCCCATCCTTTAATGGACGAATTGTTTTTATATTTTCATGGGTTTTCCCCTGCATCATCGCAGCTTCTTTCCCTACTGCGGTTATTCTTCCCGTAGTACGGTCTCGCGCAACTATAGAGGGACTGTCTACCACAACTTTATCGTTGTGAATTATAAGGGTGTTAGCAGTTCCTAAATCTATTGCTATTTCTTCAATGAGAAAGTCAAAAAATCCCATGGTTTATTTGGTATTGAGGTTTGGTAAATGTAATAAAATTAATGTTTAAAATGGCGTGTACCGGTCATCACCATCGCTATATTATTTTCGTTGCAATAATCTATACTAAGCTGATCTTTTATAGATCCACCAGGTTGAATTACAGCGGAAATTCCTTCGTTCCCGGCAATCTCTACACAGTCTGGAAACGGGAAAAATGCATCACTTGCCATTACCGCTCCTTTTAAACTAAAATTAAAGGATTTAGCCTTCTCAATACTTTGTTTTAAAGCATCTACACGAGAAGTTTGTCCGGTTCCGCTGGCGCATAATTGCTTGTTTTTTGCCAATACGATAGTGTTGGATTTTGTGTGCTTACAGATTTTTGAAGCGAATAACAGGTCAGATAACTCGTCATCTGTTGGATTATTGTTTGTAGCTTGTTTTAAATCTTCAGCAACATCGGTTTTGTGATCTTTCTCCTGAACTAAAACCCCGTTTAAGCAAGTTCTTACTTGTTTCTGCGGAAGTCCAGTTTCTTTTTGGATCAATAAAATTCTATTCTTTTTTCCTTTAAGAATCTCTTCGGCCTCTTTAGAAAATGAAGGAGCAATCACTACTTCGCAGAACAATTTATGAATTTCTTCAGACGTAGCTTTATCGATTTCAACATTACTGATTAAAATTCCTCCAAAAGCTGAAAGCGGATCTCCCGCCAAAGCATCGACATAAGCCTGGTGAATAGTGTCACGTTGTGCCAAACCACAGGCATTATTATGTTTTAAAATCGCAAAAGTTGGTGCTTCACTTTTAAATTCGTTAATAAGATTTACAGCAGCATCAACATCTAGCAGGTTGTTGTAAGAAAGTTCTTTTCCATGAATTTTATCAAACATGGCGTCAAAATCACCGTAAAACTCACCTTTTTGATGCGGATTTTCCCCGTATCTAAGTGTTTTTCCGTTTTGAATACTTTCTTTATAAACTTCAACTTCCTCTTCGGCATTAAAATAGTTGAAAATCGCTGTATCGTAGTGTGAGGAAATATTAAAGGCTTTTCCTGCAAAAAGTTTACGGTCAGCAAGGCTGGTTTCTCCGTTTTTTTCTTCCAGTAGAGTTTCGAAATCTTTATAATCTTCTACCGAAGAAACACAAAGCACATCTTTAAAGTTTTTTGCAGCGGCGCGAATAAGCGAAATTCCGCCAATATCTATTTTTTCAATAATATCCTGCTCAGAAGCTCCAGAAGCCACGGTTTTCTCAAATGGATAAAGGTCAACAATCACAATGTCTATCTGCGGAATTTCATATTCAGTAAGTTCCTTTACGTCACTTTCGTTATCCTGGCGATTTAAAATCCCACCAAAAACTTTTGGATGTAGCGTTTTTACACGACCGCCTAAAATTGAAGGATATGATGTCACATCTTCTACAGGAACTACGTTAATTCCCAGGTCTTTGATGAATTTTTCGGTACCGCCGGTAGAGTAAATAGTGATTCCCTGGTCGTTCAGTTTCTTTACGATGGGTTCCAGGCCCTCTTTGCTAAATACAGAAATTAAAGCAGATTTTGCTTTTTTTAAGTCGCTCATTGTGTTGTGTTTGTTAAAGTGGCAAAAGTAAGTATTTAAGCCAAAAACATAAAAGGCATTTCTTTTATTTATCCAGAAATTTTGTAACGAATCTTAAACCCGGGCGTCATACCACTAGGTACATAAAAACCCCGGCTTTATTTACTTGTAAAGTGAGGTTTTAAATGAGCCGAAACTGGCATTAAAGGCGTTTTAATTTTTCAACCCAATTATTCGTGGCATCGTCCCGAGCTTTATTTATTATGCTTATATATCTACGCGTACTTAAAGAGAGTTTTAATTTTGCGATCAACGCATTAAAAAACAATAAGCTAAGAACATTTCTGTCTCTGCTTGGTGTTACTATTGGAATTTTTTCGATTATCGGGGTTCTTGCCGCGGTAGATTCTTTAGAACGCGAAATTAAAGGCAGTTTAAGCGCTTTAGATAATAGTACCATTATCGTAATGCGTTTTTCTTTTGGTCCTACCGATGTTCCTCAATGGAAACGCCAGCAATTTCCAGATGTTTCTTACGATGAATATCAATATTTAAAAAGAAACCTTCCTAATACAGAATCTATAGCCTTTAGCATTGGTGTTCCAAATGAATCTATAAAGCACGAAGATGTTACCAGTACCGGCGTTGGTGTAGGGGCAGTTACGCACGAATATTATGATATTGAAGCCTTTGAATTAGAAGATGGTCGTTTTTTTAACGAAGCCGAATCGGTTAGTGGTTCGCCGGTAATTGTTTTAGGTAACGAAATTGCCAATAATCTTTTTGGAAATTTTGATCCACTTGGGAAAGAAGTGCGTATGTATGGCCGTAAACTTACGGTTATTGGTGTATTGGCAAAACAGGGTGCCAGTCTATTTGGTGGCTCCAGGGATGGCCAGGTTTTTCTTCCTGCAAATGTAGCGAGAAGGGTTTATGGTGATAATAATAAGGGTGTTTTTCCGCAGTTAATTCTGAAACCTGAAGATGATGTGGATAACGCCGAATATATGGCGGTGCTTGAACAACAACTCCGTAATTACCGCGGAATTAAACCCGGTGATATTAATAACTTTTTTGTAAATCAACTTCAGGGATTTGCTGATTTTATAGATAATATAACGGGCCAGCTGAATTTTATAGGACTTATTATTAGTGGATTTTCACTCCTGGTTGGCGGATTTGGAATAGCAAATATTATGTTTGTAAGTGTAAAGGAGCGAACAAATCTTATCGGGATCCAAAAATCTTTGGGAGCAAAGAATAAATTTATCCTGTTTCAATTTTTATTTGAAGCTATAATCCTCGCTATAATTGGGGGGCTGGTAGGTCTCTTCCTTGTTTGGTTGGTTTCCCTCGCCGCTTCACAATTTACCGGTGATTTTCAATTTGTACTGTCTCCCTGGAATATGTTTATTGGTACTGCGGTTTCAGCAGTAATTGGATTAATTTCAGGAATAATTCCGGCGATTTCAGCTTCGAAATTAGATCCGGTAGAAGCCATTAGAACAGGGATGTAAAAATTCAAGAGAACAGAAAATAGATTATAGAATAAAGACCTTTTCTTTCCTCTCTAATCTATTCTCTTTATTCTTTTTTATGCTTCTAAAACTTCTGCAACTTTCTCATTTACCCATTGTAAAAATTCTTCATCTTCCTTAGAAAATGGATCTGGGGTATGAGAATCAATGTCGATCTGGCCAATATTCTCGCCTTTTAAAAAGAGCGGTACAACGATTTCAGCTTTCACATTAATGCTACAGGCTATATAATTAGTTTGTGCTTTTACATCTGGTACAACAAAGTTTTCATTAGAAACCGCTACCTGCCCGCAAATTCCTTTTCCGAAAGGAATAATAGTATGATCTGTAGGTTCCCCTGCAAAGGAGCGTAATTTCAATTCTTCTTTATCACCGTTCTTAAAATAAAAACCTACCCAATCGTAATAAGGGATATTTTCTTTTAAAACTTCGCAAACCTGCGATAACCTATGGTCTACCGCTAGATTTTCGTTTTCAAGAATTGTTTTAATTTCCGGTTTTAATTTCTGAAAAGGCATAGTTAATATTTTAGTGCAAAAGTATTTAAAAATAATAGTAAGCGCAGGCCATATTTGTATAAATTTGTTAAAAACCAACTCGAAACTTGCTTAAGTTATTCGTTAAATACAAATCGGTACTCCGTTTCATCTTTATGTTTTTGGGGAGTTACCTGGTCTTTACACTAATCTATAATCTTTACCTGGAGTTCTTTAGATCTCCGGTTTATTACCCCGATTATTTTACCCACCTCGTGGCCAAACAAAGTGAAGCCTTAATAAGTAGCTTTGGTTACAATGCACAAATTTTGCCCCACCAATCAGAACTTTCTATGAAATTGATCGTAAATGACGTTTATTTAGCGAGAATTGTAGAAGGGTGCAACGCCATTAGTATTATTATTCTATTTGCTTCTTTTGTGCTTTCGTTCTTCGGTAAATTAAAATTAACGCTACTTTATTTATTGGCAGGCGCTGTAATAATTTACGCGATGAATATTATTAGGATTGCTATTCTGGCAATTGGAATTTATGAATACCCTGGGTACACCGACTTTCTTCATAGCATTATTTTCCCATTAATTATCTACGGCACCGTATTTATACTTTGGCTTATTTGGGTACGTATTTATAGCCAAAAGCATAGCGTATGAAACAGCTATTAAGACTTTCGGGAATTGGGATCTTAGTAGTCTTACTTGTTTTGGTGAGGCTTTTTGAGCATCAGCTATTTTACGATCCATTAATTGATTTTTATCGCTATGGCGGGCATTTGGCTATGGAGGTGCCTCAAATTATCTTCCCTAAACTTTTGCTGAATACAAGCTTGCGTTACTGGTTAAACACCATAATTTCTTTGGTTATCCTATTTGTAGCTTTTCGCGATAGGAATATCGTGAAATTCGCCGCCTTATTGTTTGCTTTACTTTTTATAATTAGCCTGGCCACCTTTAGTGTGCTCTATTTTAACTTAAATGCACAAAATGTGATGGGCCTTTTTTATGTAAGAAGATTTCTAATTCATCCCTTGTTTATTCTCATTTTACTTCCTGCTTTTTACTATTACCGATTAAAGAAAAGGGCAAATCCATAATATTGAAAGTTTTTCCAAAAAACCTGAAAATGCTTTATTTCAAAATTTTACCTATTTTTGTAGCTGATGAAAAAAGCTTTTCAACATAGCATTTCTGTAGCAATGGCATTTTTGGTGCTGTTTTCAACCTTTTCTTTTACGGTTGATAAACATTTTTGCGGAAGCTTTTTAGTAGATAAAGCAATTTTTTCTGAAGCAAAAACCTGCGGTATGGAAATGGAAGCTTCAGCTGAAGATTCCTGCTGTACGAACGAAAAATTGGCGATAGAAGGTCAGGATGAGTTAAAACATCAATTTGATTCTCTAGACCTGGACCAACAGGTATTTCTTGCCGGTTTTGCTTATTCTTACATTTTCGTTTTTGAAGATTATTCAAAGGAAATTACTCCGTTTAAAGATTATTCTCCTCCCTTGCTCGTCAGCGACATACAGCTGGAAGATCAGGTATTCCTTATTTGATTATTAAATTTTAGATACTCACCGGTTCATTTTTGAATCCGGCAATAGCCTTGTTTTTATAACCGGCTTTTAAATTTATTCTAAAATTTGATAATTGAAATATTATGCTGAACAAAGGCATTAAATTCTTAATAGAAAATAAACTTGTAGCAGTTATTTTACTAGCTCTTTTTGTAGGGTGGGGTATTGTTAACGCACCTTTTAACTGGGACACCGGCTTTTTGCCTTCAGACCCTGTTGCGGTAGATGCGATTCCCGATATTGGTGAGAACCAACAAATTGTATTCACCAAATGGCCGGGACGATCACCTCAGGATATTGAAGATCAAATTACTTATCCATTAACTACTTCGCTACTGGGAATTCCCGGGGTAAAAACCATACGTAGCTCTTCTATGTTTGGTTTCTCAAGTATCTATATCATTTTTGAAGAAGATGTTGAATTCTACTGGAGCCGAAGCAGGATTCTGGAAAAACTCAATTCGCTTCCCTCTAATTTATTGCCGGATGGCGTAAGCCCTGCCCTGGGACCAGATGCTACAGGTTTAGGTCAGATTTTCTGGTATACTTTAGAAGGCCGCGATAAAGACGGAAATGTTACCGGTGGCTGGGATTTACATGAGCTAAGAAGTATCCAGGATTATTATGTGAAATATGCTCTTTCTGGGGCGAGCGGGGTTTCTGAAGTAGCTTCCATTGGCGGCTATGTTCAGGAATATCAAATAGATGTTAACCCGGAGCTCATGCGGCAATATGACATCGGCCTTAAGGAAGTAGTGCTAGCGGTAAAAGAGAGTAATCGTGATATTGGTGCGCAAACTTTGGAGATCAATAATGCCGAATATCTTGTTCGTGGTTTGGGTTATGTTGAATCTGTAGAAGATATCGAAAATGCCGTGGTGACTTCCGAAGATTATACTTCGGTAAGTATAAAAGATATTGCCAAGGTTTCTTTAGGTCCTGCTGAAAGGCGGGGGATTTTAGATAAAGAAGGTGCCGAGGTAGTTGGAGGAGTGGTAGTAGCGAGGTATGGTGCGAATCCGCTTGAAGTTATCAATAATGTAAAGGATCAAATTGATGAAATTAGCGGCGGACTTCCTTCTAAAACCCTGGATGATGGTACCGTTTCGCAGGTTACTATCGTTCCCTTTTACGATCGTACAGAATTGATAAAAGAAACGCTGGGGACTTTAAGGGAGGCTTTAAGTATGGAAATACTCATTACTATTTTGGTTATTATAGTTATGGTTTACAATTTTAGAGCTTCCATCTTAATTTCAGGCCTGCTTCCTGTAGCTGTGCTAATGGTTTTTATCTCTATGAAATTATTCGATGTGCCGGCTAATATTGTGGCTCTGTCGGGTATTGCCATAGCTATTGGTACAATGGTAGATGTTGGGGTAATATTATCTGAAAACATCCTGAGACATCTTGACCATTCCCGTTTAGATGAGCAGGGTAACGTGCTTTCAATTAATACAATAGTTTACAATGCTACTTCTGAAGTTTCCGGGGCAATTTTAACTGCGGTGCTTACCACGATTATAAGCTTTATACCAGTTTTTACTATGGTAGGTGCAGAGGGAAAATTATTTAGGCCTCTGGCTTTTACAAAAACAATGGCGCTTACTGCTTCTCTTATTATTGCGTTATTTCTTATCCCGCCTTTCGCTGCGATATTCTTTAAAAAACGATCAGCCAAAAAACGGGTCTCAATTGCAATCAACGTGTTGCTTGCACTTGCGGGAATTTCCGCAATGATTTTTGGTTATTTTACGGGTGTAATTTTAGTAGCTTTTGGCGTGACCGGTATTTTGATACTTCAGAAAAAGATCACTTCAAAAAGGGCAAATCTCGTCAATATCATAATTTCAGCTTTTGCCATTGTCTTTTTATTGGCCGAATATTGGAGGCCGCTTGGTTTTGACCGTAGTATTTTTATGAACCTAATTTTCGTAGGTCTTATCGCTTTTGGTTTACTGGGCATTTTCACGGTTTTCAGAAGAAACTATACCCGGATTCTGACTTGGACGCTTTCTAATAAGCTTCTTTTCCTATCAGTTCCCACTGTCATTGTAATTTTCGGATTCTTAATCATGCAAAATACAGGAAAGGAATTTATGCCTTCCCTAAATGAAGGCTCTTTTCTATTGATGCCTACCTCTATGCCCCATGCCGGCGTGGAGGAAAATAAAAGGGTATTGCAGCAATTGGATATGGCTGTAGCCAGTATTCCTGAAATTGAAACCGTGGTGGGAAAGGCAGGCCGAACCGAATCTGCACTGGATCCGGCGCCACTTTCTATGTATGAAAATATTATTCAGTATAAATCTGAATATATGCGAAATGCGGAAGGAGAACGCCAGCGATATAGGGTAAATGAAAACGGCCTGTTTATATTGAAAAATGGCAAACTGGCACTCAATCCCAATTCTGATATTGACGAAGATGTGAATTATGAGGAAGCTCAATTGATCTCTGATCCGTTAAACCTGAAACACGAGCAACTACTGCCAGACGAAGATGGGGAGTATTTCCGAAACTGGCGACCGGGTATAGAATCACCCGATGATATCTGGAACGAAATCGTGAAGCTTACCAAATTACCCGGAGTTACATCAGCTCCAAAACTTCAACCCATAGAAACCCGCCTGGTAATGCTTCAAACAGGAATGCGTGCACCTATGGGAATAAAAGTAAAAGGGGATAACCTGCAACAAATAGAAGCTTTCGGGATGAAGCTGGAGGAAATCCTGAAAGATGCTGAAGGCGTAAAAGATGAAGCTGTTTTTGCCGATAGAATTGTAGGGAAACCTTATTTGTTGATCGATATTAAACGCGATCGCCTGGTCAGATACGGAGTGTCTATTGAAGATGTTCAGGAAATTCTGGAAGTTGCGGTGGGCGGAATGCAAATAACGCAGACGGTAGAAGGTCGGGAACGATATGGAGTTAGAGTTCGTTACCCGCGAGAATTAAGAGCTAACCCCGATGATATTAAAGATATTTATGTTCCTGTAGAAGGAGGAAGCCCCATACCCTTAAGTGAATTGGTAAATATAAAATATGAAAAGGGACCACAAGTGATTAAAAGTGAAGACACTTTTTTAATTGGATATGTATTGTTCGATAAGTTAGATGGTTATGCGGAAGTAGACGTGGTAGAAAATGCCCAGGCAACTATTCAGGCGAAAATAGATTCGGGCGAATTAGTAGTTCCACAGGGTATCAATTACCGTTTTACGGGTACTTATGAAAATCAGTTAAGAGCAGAAAAAACACTTTCTGTAGTAGTGCCTTTATCCTTGATCATCATTTTCCTGATCCTTTATTTTCAGTTTAAGTCTGTATCGACTTCGTTAATGGTATTTACAGGAATTGCAGTTGCCTTTGCCGGTGGTTTCTTAATGATCTGGTTTTATGGTCAGGATTGGTTTATGAATTTTAACTTTTTTGGAGAGAACCTGCGGGACTTGTTCCAGATGCATACCATTAAGCGAA
>DATFJA010000063.1:0-8442 GCA_035269545.1 Salegentibacter sp. | reverse complement strand
CCACCTGCTTCCAACTGTAAAACATTTTTCCCTACGGCGTAAGCCCCCTGAGATTCTCCCGGTCTATTAGAGTTAATAGTTTCTGTATACTGCGCATTTGCATTAAAAATTCCGAAGAAAATAAAAGCGATACCTACTTTTAAATAGTGCATATTAGATTGGTTTGTTACTTTCAAAGATAGCAGATTTATTATTTTTTTAGGAAGCTAAGGCTGCTATTCTCAGGGCTTATTTTTATTTTTGCATAAATTCCTGAAAATGTTAGAAGCTTCTTTTTCCGATGTATTACAAACGATTCTAATCATTCTATTAGTATATTTTGCCTTTAAATTACTAATTAAATGGTTTGGGCCCCTTATTCTCAAATATTTCCTGAGAAAAATGGGTAAACGTTTTGAGCAGCAGTTTAGACAACAGCAAGGTCCCGCATCGCAAAAAAAGGAAGGAAAAGTAAGCATTGATAAAAAACCCAAAGCCGGCAGGAAATCTAATAAAAACGTTGGAGAATATATAGATTACGAGGAAATTGATTAATTTCGGGAGCAATTTTTTATGTTGAATAGGGAAGAAGCTGCCCATTCAGTTTAAACAGAAAGTGATCTAAAAAATTCCAGATGGCCAATCTCAAAAAGTTTCTACCGCATCTTCTCGTTTTGGTAGGCTTCGTTATAGTTTCTTTATTTTATTTTAGTCCCGTTCTTGAAGGAAAAAAGATTTTTCAAAGCGATATTGTTCAATATATCGGGATGGCCAAAGAGCAAAACGATTTTCGGGATCAAACCGGGCAGGAACCTTACTGGACCGACTCTGCTTTTGGAGGAATGCCCACCTTTCAATTAGGTGCCTATTATCCGCATAACTACGTAAAAAAACTTGATTCTGTTCTTCGATTTTTGCCAAGACCAGCCGATTATCTTTTTCTCTATTTTATTGGTTTTTATATTCTCTTGCTCTGTTTAAAATTAGATTTTAGGCTCGCGTTTTTGGGGGCGTTAGCCTTCGGGTTTTCTACATATCTTATTATTATACTGGGAGTTGGGCATAATGCTAAAGCCCATGCAATAGCCTATATGCCTATGGTTTTAGGCGGAATTATTCTCACTTTTAGGCAAAAATTTTTATGGGGATTTCTTTTATTATCGCTGGCAATGGCCCTGCAAATAGGAGCGAACCATTTCCAGATGACGTATTATTTGCTTCTCCTGGTTATTGTGCTTGGAATTTCATACTTAATTGATGCCTATCGAAAAAATATTCTACCTAAGTTCTTTAAAGCTTTAGGAGTAATGGTTGTGGCTGTTATTTTGGCCATAGGAGCGAACGCTACCAATTTACTCGCTACCCAGGAATATACCGCACATAGTACTCGTGGTGATACCGGCTTGACAATTTCTCCTAATGGATCTGATAAGCCTGCTGCCGGATTAACCTATGATTATATTACTGAATACAGCTACGGAATAATGGAATCCCTGAATTTATTTGTTCCACGGTTTATGGGTGGTTCCAATGCTGAAGATATTGGAAAAGACGCCGAAATTTATGACTCCCTCCTTAAACTCGGTGCTTCCCCGGTCCAGGCAGCTGATTTTGCTGAAAATGCGCCAACATACTGGGGTGATCAGCCGTATGTCGGCGCGCCGGCTTATATTGGAGCAACAGTGTTGTTTCTTTTTGTTTTTGCACTTTATCTCGTAAGAGGCCGATTGAAATGGTGGATTGTTGGTGGAAGTGTACTAGCGCTAATTCTTTCCTGGGGGAAGAACTTCGGTTTTTTTACTGAATTTTTTATTGACTTTGTTCCGTTGTATAATAAATTCCGTGCGGTTTCTTCTATACAGGTTATCATAGAACTATGCGTTCCTGTTTTGGCAGTTTTCGGACTTTATAAATTATTTGATCCAAAGATCCATAAAGAAGCAAAAGTACATGCGCTAAAATGGTCTGGTATTATCGTTGGCGGAATTGGGCTTGCCTTACTACTATTCCGTTCTGTTTTATTTGATTTTAGCGGTGCAGGAGATTCAGCTTTAATTCAGCAACTGGGAGCAGATTTTGTAAGAGCACTTAAAGAAGATAGAAAAGCTATTTATACCGAAGACCTTATCCGGTCGCTTATTTTTTCAGCATTAACAGCCGCAGCAATTTGGTTATATATAAAAAAGAAGATCACCCAAAATTGGTTGGTTCCGGCTTTGGCACTTTTAATTCTGGTAGACCTTATTTCGGTAGATAAACGTTATGTGAATAATGATGATTTTGTAAGTGCAAGACAAATGGATCGTCCGTTTCAGCCTAATGCTGCCGATCAGCAAATTTTGCAGGACGATGGTCACTACCGCGTTTTTGATGTTTCGGGAAGTCCTTTTAATACGGGAAGAACTTCTTATTTTCATAATGCCATAGGTGGTTATCACGCCGCCAAACCGGGCAGAATGCAAGATTTATATGATTTCTATATTTCACAGAACAATATGGAAATTCTAAATATGCTGAATGCTAAATACTTTATTGTTCCTTCTGAAAGTGGCCAGCCACAGGCACAGCAAAATCCGAGTGCTTTTGGAAATGCCTGGTTTGTGGATAATATTAAATGGGTCGAGTCTGCCAACGAGGAAATATTGAATTTAAATGAAGTTGACCTTCAAAATACGGCGGTTATAAATTCGGAATTTAAGAGTGAAGTTTCTGAAGATTTCAAAGCCACCGGAAATGCAGAAATTCAATTGCAAAGCTATCAACCTAATGAATTGATTTATAAGACGAACACTTCAGAACCGCAGTTTGTAGTTTTTTCTGAAATGTATTACCAACCGGGTTGGCAGGCATATTTAGACGGGGAAAAAGTTGAACATGTACGCGCCAATTATGTGCTGAGAGCTATGAATATCCCTGCAGGCGAGCATACTGTAACTTTTAGGTTTGAACCCGAAGTAGTAAATACCGGGAGCAGCATTGCCCTGGCAAGTTCTATAATACTGGTTTTAATTATATTGGGCGGATTTTACTATAAATCCCGAAAAAGGGAATAGTTCTTAAATGGAGAAGGTACTCATCATAACCTATTATTGGCCACCGGCCGGAGGTCCCGGAGTGCAGCGCTGGCTTAAGTTTGTAAAGTATTTACGGGATTTTGAAATTGAACCTGTGGTTTTTATTCCTGAAAACCCCAGTTATCCTATGTTGGATAATTCCCTTGAAAGTGAAATACCTAAGGAAATAACTATTCTTAAGCAGCCCATTTTTGAACCTTATCAATTAGCCGGACTTTTTTCTAAAGATCAAACTAAAACCATTAGTAAAGGGATTATCGCCGCTGAAAAAAATCAGTCCTTATTGCAGAAATCTTTACTTTTTATCCGAGGTAATCTATTTATTCCTGATGCCAGGAAATTCTGGATAAAGCCATCGGTAAAATTCCTGAAAACCTATTTGGAAGAAGAAGGCATTAGAAAAATAATAACAACAGGACCGCCACATAGTTTACACCTTATTGGTTTAAAATTGAAGCAGGAACTCGATTTAAAATGGATAGCCGATTTTCGTGATCCCTGGACGCAAATTGGGTACCATAAAAAGCTGAAACTTACTGAATCCAGTAAAAAGAAACACTTAAGTCTTGAACGGAAAGTTTTAAATTTAGCCGATCAAATTATAACCACCAGTTTTACTACAAAAGCGGAATTTGCAGAAAAAACCAATAAACCAATAAGCGTAATTACTAACGGTTTTGATGTTGAAAGGAATGAAGCACAAACTAACGAATTGGATACTAAATTCAGTATTTCTCATATTGGTTCTTTGCTTTCAGAAAGAAATCCTGAAAGCCTTTGGAAGGCCTTAGCAGAGCTTACAAAAGAAAATATAAGCTTTGCAGAAGATCTAGAGTTAAAATTAGTCGGTACGGTAAGTGAAGAAGTAGTCACTTCAATTAAAAAATCTGTTGGATTAGGGGATAAGCTTCAATTATTGGGATATGTAAGTCATAAACAAGCAATTGCTCTTCAGCAGAAAAGCAGGTTGTTGTTATTAATTGAAATTAACAGCAAGGAAACCCGGGGAATTATTCCTGGTAAATTATTCGAATATTTAATGGCTAAAAGGCCAATCTTGGCCATTGGCCCGCAAAAATGGGATGTTGAACTAATTTTAAATGAAACCGGGGCAGGGGAATATTTTCAATATTCAGAGAAGGATAAACTTAAAAGCCTAATTTTATCTCATTATAAGAGATATAAAAATGGAGACGGTAATTTTTTAATGGGAGATATACAGCAATACCATAGGAGAAATTTAACACGAAAACTGGCGAGTTTGATAAAGAACGTATAAAATGGGTATAATTATAAAGCAATCTTTTACAAACCTAATTACTACCTATTTTGGTTTTGCGATTGGCGCGATTAATACCCTCTTTTTATTTACATATTTCCTGGAGCAGGAATATTATGGCCTGGTTACCTTTTTACTTTCGGCAGCAAGTTTACTTTGGCCTTTTATGGCTTTTGGCGTGCATAGTACCCTCATAAAATTCTTTACCTTTTATAAAACAAAAAAAGAAAAGGACCGGCTTTTAAATTTAATCTTGTTTTTGCCTTTATTAGTTTCCGGAATATTAGGCCTAATTGGAGTGCTGAGCTATTCTTTTCTAGTCGATTATTTTACGCAGGGCAATGGGCTTGTCAGGCCATATATCTGGTTAATCTTTTTAATCGCTTTCGCCACTTCATACTTCGAGATTTTCTTTGCCTGGTCTAAACTTTATTATAAGAGTGTATTCGGAAATTTTATGAAAGAGGTTTTTCATAGGTTCTGCATCAGTTTATTATTATTGGCAGTTTATTTTACATGGATTACTGTACATCAATTCATCTACTGCATTGCCGGTGTTTTTATATTACGACTAATTGCAATGATGATTTATGCCTTTTCGCTATATTTCCCTAAGCTGGATTTTAAATTTCCGCAGAATCTATCTCCTGTTTTAAAATATACCTCACTTATTCTTATAGCTGCATCGGTGGCGATGGCTTTACTGGACCTGGATAAAGTGATGATAGAATATTTTATGCCAATAGAAAACGTTGCTATCTACGGAATTGCGATTTATATCGCTACAGTGATTTCGGTGCCGCAAAAGGCAATGCATCAAATCACAAATCCTATGACGGCTGAATTCCTTAATACCAAAAACAAAAAAAGCCTTGAAGATCTTTATAAAAAGAGTTCCCTGAATTTGTTGATTGTAAGTCTGCTCATATTTATTTTGATAATTACCAATGTTAAACAACTTTATGAACTAATTCCCGATGAATATGAGCTAAGTATTTTGGTGGTTTTACTTATTTCCCTGGTGAAATTGTACGATAATCTTCTGGGAAATAATAACAGCATTCTTTTTAATTCAGATTATTATAGAATTGTACTTTTCATAGGGGTTCTACTTGTTCTACTGGCCTTTGTTTTAAATATGGTGTTTATCCCCAATTTCGGGATAGAGGGAGCGGCTATTGCCAGTTTTATAGCTTTTTTCATTTATAATTCAGCTAAAATCTGGTTAGTTTATCAAAAGTTTAATTTTCTTCCTTTTACTTCTAAGACCTGGATGGTACTTCTAGTTGGGGCTGTTTTAAGTTTTGGCTTTTATTTTTGGGATTTTGGCTTCCATCCAATTTTGAACATAGCGCTTAAATCTATTTTTATAGGAATAAGTTATGTAGGCTTAGCGTATTTCCTGAATTTTTCTTCAGAAGTGAATTCTTTAATCAATAGAACGCTAGGGATTAAAACTTCCTAAAAACGGGAAACCCCCGAAGCTTTGAGGCTTCAAGGGGTTTCCAACTAACCAACCAAAAAATTAAATTATGAATTCTTTATTATCTCTTATTCATATTTCGTGCCGAACTTCTTCCTCTTGAAGAAGAATTTGATGTTCTGCCCGAAGATCTTGTATTAGTACTACTTTTAACCGCTCTGGAATTATTTCTTCTTGAACTTCTGCTCTTAACCTTTGTTCTTTTTTGGGTAGTAGCGATTCTAGCTCTACTGGTTTCTCTAGTAGAAGTACTTTTAACTGTTCTACTATTTCTAGCAGATGAGTTTACCTTTCTATTTGAAGTCCTACTGCTTACTGCAGACCTTTTAGTACTTCTTCCTTTTCTAGCTTCATTTCTAGAACGTGCATTTCTGGTTTTGACTGCATCATTACTATTTACACGTCTGGACGATCTCACATCATTACCGCGAGAATTAGTTCTGCTAGTTCTTTCTGACCTGGCTGTTCTATTTCTTGTTTTAGTCGCGTGATATCTTTCAGAATTACGATTACTTCTTACATTATTCGTATTTGAAGCTATTCTACCCTCGTCATTTCTAATTTTCTTTAGGTCACGTCTACCAGAAGTTCTTCTTCCTTTATTATAAGAAACGGCTGTTTGATTTGGCCTATAGAAATCTTGATGTACATTTCTAGTATAATAGTTATTATAATAATTTACGTGTTGCACATAGGTAACTCGGTTAGGCTGGTAATAAGCTCTGTAAGGCTGACCAAATACAATACTCACACCGCTTCTTGGCCTGGAATAAAATTGATGCCAGGGTCTATAGACATACCTATAATTGTAATTATTGATAAAACCGGTATAATTGGTAATTCGGTTAAAGCGATTGTAATGAATATGTAAACCTCCAACTCGTGCAATACGTCCGCGACGGTTATAATCTATAAAAACATCACCGGCTCTAATTATTCTTCCGTAGTAATCATAAAAAACCGGCACACTTTCAATCTGAATGACAGCTCCGTAGTCATCATATTGCACATAAGCATCATAATCATATCCTGCATTATAACTAATATTTAAATTTGGTGTGGAAATATTTACAACATTTGTTCTTCTAAATTCCGGGTTGTAATAGAAGTCAAATTCTCCATTAGGATAAACGGCAAACTCTACACCGTTCTCAACAAAAATAAAAGCATTGTTGTACGCTCTAAGGGTATTCACTTCAGAAGCTTCTGTAGCTGATATCCCTATAAATAAAAAGCTGATTAAAAAGGCGATATTTTTCATAGTTTGCGTTTTAGGTGATATTAAATGATTCTCAATTCGAATCAATACCTGAAATACAAACCGCGTGCCAAAAAAAGAAAACCTCTAAAAAAACCGAAATTATAAAGGTTTTATGTTGAAAATCAATTAATTAAATGTGAAATATTCAAAAGAAAGAGAATTAAGCTTATATTTTTGTGAAAACGAAAACGTCTATAATTTTTCCTTCAGATATTTTGCGGTAAAGGATTCTTTTGATTTGATTATTTCTTCTGGAGAACCACTTGCTACAACATTTCCGCCATTAACACCTCCACCCGGTCCAATATCTATAATATGATCGGCACATTTTACTAAATCTATATTGTGTTCTATTACCAACACACTATGTCCTTTTTCAATAAGAGCATTAAAGGATTTTAGTAATTTCTTGATATCATGAAAATGAAGTCCGGTAGTCGGTTCATCAAAAATAAATAAGGCTTTTTCTTTGGTAGCGCCTTTTACTAAGAATGAAGCCAGTTTTATTCGCTGGGCTTCACCACCTGATAGGGTAGAAGAGCTTTGTCCCAATTGAACATAACCGAGACCAACGTCTTGTAAAGGCTTTAGTTTTCGAACAATTTTATCTAGTTTGTTTTCTGTAAAAAAGTTTGTGGCGTCATCGATGGTCATATTAAGAACATCGTCAATATTTTTTCCTTCAAACTGAACTTCCAGCACATCTTTTTGAAAACGTTTCCCGTTACAGGCTTCACATTCTAAATGAACATCGGCCATAAACTGCATTTCTATGGTAACTTCGCCTTCGCCTTTACAAACTTCGCAGCGACCACCTTCAACATTAAACGAAAAATGTTTGGGTTTAAAACCTCGAATATTCGATAATTTTTGATCTGAAAATAAGTTTCTAATATCGTCGTAGGCCTTGATATAGGTCACGGGATTGGAGCGGGAAGATCTACCAATTGGATTTTGGTCGATATATTCTACGCTTCCAAGGTTTTTAAAATCACCTTCAATATCGGTATATTGGCCAGCTTTTTCTCCATAACCCCCAATTTTCTTCTGAACTGCGGGATAAAGGATTTTCTTTACCAACGTACTTTTTCCACTACCTGAAACCCCGGTTATCGCTGTAAAGTTTTTGAGCGGAATCGTCACATCTATATTCTGAAGATTATTTTCTCTGGCTCCCAGGATCCTGATTTCTCCCGAAGCTTTCCGGCGTTCTTTGGGAACAGCGATTTCTTCTTTTCCATTTAAGTATTGAGCGGTGAGAGAGTTTGATTTTAAAATTTGCTTCAGCGTTCCTGTGGCCACAACTTCACCACCGTGAGTTCCTGCTTCAGGGCCAATATCGATAATCTCATCGGCAGCGTTCATG
>DATFJA010000062.1:0-6178 GCA_035269545.1 Salegentibacter sp. | reverse complement strand
ACTAACTTTTATATCGGTATTGGGGAGCGTGGTATATTTCATTATTTTTCTTCAGCAATTATTATTTTATTCGTTCAGCAATTTAGTTACCTCATCTAACTTTGGTGTTAAAATCACCTCAATTCTTCGGTTTTTTGCTCTTCCTTCGGCAGTTTCGTTGGTCGCAACAGGCGCATATTCTCCACGCCCGGCTGCAGTTAGATTCTGCGGATCTATGCTATTGTTTTCTTTTAAAATTTGAACAATAGAAGTGGCTCTTTTGGTAGAAAGATCCCAGTTATCGTTAAGTGCACCACTACCACCATAAGGCACATTATCTGTATGGCCTTCAATCAAAACTGCGATATCCGGATTATCTGCCAACACCTGCCCTAATTGTTTTACCGCTTGTCTACCTTCAGCATTTACCGCCCAACTCCCGGAACTAAACAACAATTTATTTTCCATGGAAACATAGACTTTACCATCACGTTGTTCTACGGTTAAACCTTTACCCTCAAAATTGGTTAGCGCTTTGGAAATAGCATTTTTAAGCGCATTCATCTTGGCATCTTTAGCAGCAATTAATTCCTCCAGCTCATTTACTCTTCTGGAACGAGCATCTAAATCACGTTGTAATTTATCCAACCTGGTTTGCTCCTTTACCAACGCCTGCTCCTTTTCTTCTAATTCAGCTAAAAGCTGACGATTTTGCCGCGAATTTTCTGCGATTGCTGCCGAGCTGTTTTCTTCCAGGGCATCGTAAGAATCTTTAAGGGTAGCGTAATTTTTCCTGGAGCTTTCTAATTCATCTTTTAAACGATCTCTTTCTGCGGTGGCATTAGCATAATCTTCTTTTAAAGCGGAATATTCTTCATCCAGGTCTTGATATTTTTCCAGTTCAGATTGTGTATTTCGATTCTCCCGTTTTAAATCGGCGTGCCTGCTTTCAAGCTCCTGGTATTTCTTTGAAGAAACACAAGAGGTAAACATAAACAACCCTAGAATGGCTAAAAGACCTAATTTTCTCATAATTATATTATTTTCTTAAAACTCTGATTCCAATTCTACCAAAACAGGACAGTGGTCGCTGTGTTTGGCTTCAGGTAATATAACGGCTCGTTTTAGTTTTTCTTGCAAAGGCTGGGCGACCAAATTATAATCTATACGCCATCCTTTGTTATTGGCGCGAGCATTTGCACGATAACTCCACCATGAGTAATTATCACCTTCTTCATTAAAATGCCTAAAAGAATCTATAAAGCCACTTTTCATAAAATCATCTATCCACCTTCGTTCTTCCGGCAAGAATCCTGATACATTTTTAAGTCTAACAGGATCGTGAATATCAATAGCTTCATGACAAATATTATAATCTCCGCAAATAACCAAATTTGGGAAATCCAGCTTTATTTCATCTATATATCGCTGAAAATCGTCCATAAACTTGAATTTATGTTCCAAACGGGCAATATTAGTCCCCGAGGGCAAGTACAGGCTTATTATAGAAAATCCTTCAAAATCGGCGCGTATTGTTCGGCCCTCGTGATCCATATAATCTATCCCGGTACCATATTCTATATGCAGAGGTTTGTGCTTGCTTAAGATAGCAACCCCGCTGTAACCCTTCTTTTGTGCAGGATACCAGTAATGATAAGGATATCCTGCATCTTTAAAATCCTCAAGGTTTAATTGTTCTGGCTGCGCTTTTATCTCCTGGAGACAAACCACATCTGGATCTGCCTGTTGTACCCAATCTAAAAAGCCTTTTCTAATGGCGGCTCTAATACCGTTTACATTATAGGAAATGATTTTCATGAAAGTCAATTTTCCTCAAAAATAAGGCTAAATACAAGATTTACAAGTTGGATTATTTAATTTCCAATACTCTTTTTGCTTGTTGAAAATGTCGTTCTTCATGTGCGAGAATAATCTTAAAAGCGGCATCTAGTTTATACACAATTTTAGGATTTGCAGGCGAAGAAATTACCGCGTTCTTCTCCAAAAGATCTTCTGATTCCAATATCTTTTGTTTTAATTTTTCCTGGTGCTGGGTAAATCTAAATAAAATATCTTCTGAGGCACTGCTTTTAGAAGGTTTCCAAATTGAGAATGTCTTTGTCTTTCTGGTGGTTTCAGGCTGAACCGATTTTAAAATTGTTTTTCCGAAGAAGTTCACCAAAAAACCAAATTTAGCGGTAAAAGCCCTTTTATGATCTTTGTGGCGAAGCCTGTCTATCATTGGAAAGTAAGACTGATTTATCAAAATAAGATGCTCTAAATTTTGTGCTATACTCCAGGTGTCAGCATCAGGTTTCCAATGAATTTCACGCTCGTTTAGATTCCCAAAAGTTTTTGTAAACTTTAGTGTAAGTTCATCTAATCTATGTGAAAATTCTTCGGTATACATCTCAAAAATGTTACTCTACAATAAATCGTTTTACCTTACCAACTTCCCGGGTTCCCATTCTTACCAGGTAAACTCCCCTCGCAGCGTAAGACATATCTAATTCGTAAACATAACCCGTGCCGTTGTTTTCAACTTGATTTTCTAACATTTTTTGTCCTAAAATGTTGTGAACCGTAATTCTCAAGGTCTCTTCATAATCGGTTTCCATTACAACTCTAAACTGTTTATTTTCTTCGGAAACTACTATAAGTTCAGCTTCGTTTAAAAGAAAGTCTTCTATATCTAAGGAAGAATCGGTAATATTCACAGAATAATCGTGGGTGGTACCATAATCCATTACCTCGCACGGATTGTTTAGATCCCCATCAAAATCTACGTCTCCTGCCCTAATTCTTAACAAATGCTGGCCTAAGGAAGCATCAGCGGGAATACTAAAATTGGTGGCATGCCATTCTCCAGCAGAAGGAATAATTTCTGAAGTTATTAGGCGTTCCTCATCTCCAAATACCGCATCATCATTTAGATCTATCCACATGGAAAAACGCTCGGCATCCTCATCGGTTAGGTCACCAAATAAGGATTGTACTGAAACCGTAAACTCATCCTGGGAGCGGTCTAGATTAGCGGCAAGTCCGATAAAATCGGCGTAGCCATTCCCGCATGGAATACGTTCATTGAGCACATTTTCCAGTTCAAAAAAGAAAATCCCGTCCCCAAAACTACAATCAGAGCCTTCAGGGATACAATCTAAATTGGCAACCGACCTAACCGTGGTGTCGTTGTTGGGTTCAAAATCATTTTCTAACCTGGTACCGCCGGTAATTCTATATGTTCCCGATGGAGACATATTTGCAGTTTCACTGAAAGTATATACTTCCAAACCTCCAACAGGTAATGTACCAGTAAAAACCTCTTGCACAGGCGTGTTATTTCCTATTTGATAGAACAAAGGGAAATCCTGCTGTGGTTCACCTCCAAAATTCTCTATACTTACAGTTATTTCTTCCGAAGAGCTGAAGTTCTCCCCGGTTCGGGGAGCGTCAATAGAAGTTACCCCAACATCCTTGGGTGGTAAATTTCTAACCGAGGCAAGTAAAATATCGTTTTCAACATTTTCATCGGTATCCAGACTTGTGCTAAAAATGAAATCAAATGTTTCTCCCACCTCAGAGAGATCGGCATTTTCAGAAAAAGTGAATTCAGCCGAACTAGTTGCCGCGATGCTTTCTTCAAAGATTTCAGTTACCTCCGGACCACCATCTATACTATAACTAACTTCAAAATTTGATTGAGCATTTCGTCCAAAGTTCCTTATTCTAATCGTAATTTCTTCATTTGCGCCTAAACTGGAATCTTCTGGGCTAATTAAAGAGACAACGCCAAGATCGTTATCTAAATCTGGTGCGATTTTAAAAACTCCTACGTGGTTTTTTCTTTCCTGACCGTCAAAATATTCTCCATTATGCCAAAAGGTTAATCCGTCAGCCGCATCTACACTTAAATGCGCATAATCACCATACCTGGAATTGGGGTTAGGACTTAATCCTTCAATAATACTTTGCTCCACTATGGTCATTATTCCAGGTTCATCGTCCTTATACCTTCCCGTATAACGCAAAGATGGAAAAATAGGATTTTGTGGGTTATCGTTTAAAACCGTGTAGCCAAGGGCGATATTTCCTTCTGCATCTAAACCAATGCTCCCACTAAATCTGTCACTATTATCCGGGGCATAAGTTCCTTCCTGGAAAACACTCCAGGGACCACCATCATTTTGCTGTCTAAGCTCATACCAGCGTATACCTGCATGTTCTGCAGGACTGGGATCTACATCTACAACAAAATTCATTACTACGGCATTATAATTTGAGAATCGTCTGTAGGTGGTCATATACATCATTGTTGCCTGTAGGGCATCAATTTCTGGTGTATCATCTCCTGGTTGAGAAAGGTTTGAAAAAGAACCACCATCGAAAGTGGCTATAAAAGGAGAAACACCTTCAGCTGCTCCTAATTCCTGTGATTCAGAAATAGTAGAATTTGCTGGGCTATTCCAGTCTGCATTAATAAGCCAAAGTTTTAAGTGATCTTCATTAACGCCTGCCCAGGAATCGTCTTGAAGATAAATAATTGGGGAGTTTCCGCGTGGTGGCAATTCACTACCTATTCCTGAAAAACCTGCCGGACTGTAAAACCCATTTGTTTCTATTCCGGGTAAAGGAAAAGCCAAAATTTGGGCAGTTTCCCCAACAAGCATTTGGTCTCTTTCTAAAGCATACACCACCTGACTGGATGCGGCAGTGCTGGAATTCTTATTGGTGGTAATATAATAGCCATCACCCCATACCGAAATCTTGGGATAATCAGGCAAAACTCCATTGGTCGAAAAACGATAGGTGTACCAACCATCATTAACAGGATCTGAACCCTGTGAGACAGCAATCAAAAAGCTTTCAGGTGTATCGCTAAATTGTGAAATTATAAACCTATCAGCAAAATCGTCGTAAAGAATAATAGGATCGCCAAGTGTTTCATTCGTAAACTCGCCACCAATACTTGCTAAAGAAGCAGGAGGCATAATTTGATTTCCCGATTTGTCAAAAATGGAAAAAGCAGAATTCCAACCATTTACATAATGGTTAGGCCCTGCGGTTCCTGTAGGATCTGTAGGCGTCGCCTGTGTAGAGGCAGCTTCAAAAGTAAAATTAGGCGCTTTTACCGGTATTTCACCCATTTTTTGCTGTAATGCCGACGTCTTGCTTTTTGGCGAACCCTTTCCCGGTACAATTTTATTAATACCGCGATTCCTGGGATTGTAGATTTTAAATTCTTTATTTGGTGGAATAAGTTTTCTTTTAGCCATTGCAGAAGAAGGTACGGCGCTAGCAGAATCTATATAAACAGGACCGGAACTCTCCCTTTCCTGGCCAATAAAAACAGCATGAAAACCAAAAACTAGAACTAATAGGAATGTAATTTTTCTCATCTTAAAATGACTTCTTCTTTTACTTTCTAAAAATAATGATTCTATGCTTATCAAAAACAAAAGGAGCGATTAAGTTGATTAATCGCTCCTTTTCTAAATTAAGAATTACTTCTGATTTATTTTTTCATCCAGCTTTTAAAATCTACTTCCTGTTGAATTATTTCTTTAAGCTCTGTAATTGCCACTCGCTTTTGCTCCATAGAATCCCTAAAACGTACGGTCACTTTTTTATCTTCAAGTGAATCGTGATCTACAGTAATACAAAGCGGAGTTCCCGCGGCATCCTGGCGGCGATACCTACGGCCAATGGCATCTTTTTCATCATACTGAACCCTAAAATCCCATTTTAATTCTTCTATAATTTCATGGGCAAGCTCTGGCAAACCGTCTTTTTTGACTAACGGAAGAACCGCAGCCTTAGTTGGGGCAAGTACAGCGGGTAATTTTAAAACCGTTCTACTGGTGCCGCCTTCCAGCTCTTCTTCCTTTAATGAAGCTGAAAAAACCGCTAAAAACATTCTATCTAAACCAATAGAAGTTTCGATTACATAAGGCACATAATTTTCTTTCATTTCAGGATCGTAAAAACGCAATTTCTTTCCTGAATGCTCTTCATGAGCTTTTAAATCGAAATCTGTTCTTGAATGAATTCCTTCTAATTCTTTGAAGCCGAATGGGAAATTAAATTCTATATCTGTAGCGGCATTCGCATAATGCGCCATTTTTTCGTGATCGTGAAAACGGTAGTTTTCTTCGCCCAAACCTAAAGAAGCATGCCACTTCTGGCGAGTTTCTTTCCAGTG
>DATFJA010000061.1:0-4998 GCA_035269545.1 Salegentibacter sp. | reverse complement strand
TCGTAGATTCTTGGCTATACATTTTTCAACCTAAAGAACCAGGGTAAAAACAAAAACAATAAACGGCATTTCCCAACGGATTTGCTACTTTAGCGATACCAACCTTCCATCCAAATGAAGGAGTTCAAGAAATTAACTGATAACTCACAACTGACAACCGAAAATGCCCAAGAGAAAAATATGCGTTGTTGTTACCGCCAGGCCTTCTTACAGCAGGATAAAAACTGCACTTACAGCAATAAAAGAGCATCCTGAGCTGGAGCTTCAATTGGTAATTGCAGGATCGGCTTTATTAGATCGCTATGGAAACGCAGTAGATTTTATTGAAAAAGATGGTTTTGAGATCGCCGCAAAAGTATTTATGGTGCTGGAAGGAGAAAATCCTACTACCATGGCTAAAACAACAGGGCTGGGAGTTATGGAACTTACGAATGTATTTTACAACCTAAAACCCGACGCCGTACTTACCATTGCCGACAGGTTTGAGACCATCGCAACTTCTATCGCCGCAGCCTATCAAAATATTCCACTGGTACATATCCAGGGAGGTGAGGTTACAGGAAGCATTGATGAAAAAGTAAGGCACGCCAACACCAAATTAGCCGATCTTCACTTGGTAGCTTCGGAAGATGCTCGGGAACGGGTACTAAAGTTGGGCGAAATACCTGAAAAGGTGATCAACACCGGCTGCCCTTCTATAGATTTAGCAAAAGAAATATTGGAAAGTCCCGAACTGGATTTTGATCCCATTGAAAAATATGGAGGCGTAGGCTCTAAACTCAACTGGAAAACAGGTTATATTGTAGTTATGCAGCATCCGGTTACTACCGAATACCAACAGGCAAAAGCGCATATAACCGAAACTTTAAAAGCCATAAAAAAATTGGATCTACCAACTTTCTGGTTTTGGCCGAATGTGGACGCTGGATCTGATGGCACCTCAAATGGAATAAGAACTTTTAGGGAAATTGAAAAACCGAAAAACATTCATTTTTTTAAAAATATGGAGCCGAAAGATTTTTTACGGCTTTTAAAAAACTCGAAAGCTTTGGTAGGCAATTCCAGTGCCGGTTTACGGGAATGTGCCTATTTAGGCATACCTGTTGTAAACATTGGAAACAGGCAATTTAGACGTATACGCGCAAAGAATGTGACCGATGTAAATTATAATTTAGATGAAATTTTAAAAGCAATCCAAAAATCGATCAATACCAATCATTTTGAGTCTTCAGAGATTTACGGAAAAGGGAATTCCGGAGAAAATATTGCTGAAATTTTAGCGACTTCAGAACTCACTTATAGTAAAACAATAACCTATTAAATTTTAAAAACCTGCTTCATCATGAGAATTTTAGGTCTTATTCCCGCACGCGGTGGCAGCAAAGGTATTCCGGGTAAAAACATCAAACCCCTGAGAGGAAAACCATTATTACAGTATACTTTTGAAGCCGCAAAAAATTCAAAGCTTTTAAACAATGTTATCCTAAGCTCAGAGGATGAGGCCATTATCGAAATTGCAAAGCAGCTTGAGCTTGAGGTTCCTTTTAAGAGACCCATTAACCTGGCTGAAGATTCCAGTTCCAGCCTGGAAGTTGTTCAGCACGCTTTGAATTATTACCTGAAGCAGGGAATTAATTTTGATGCCGTATGTTTATTACAGCCCACTACTCCATTCAGAAAAGACGGATTTATTGATGAATGCATCTTAAAATTTAAAGATGGTAATTTTGACTCTTTGGTTTCGGTGCGAGAAGTGCCCAAAGAATATAATCCGCATTGGGTATTTGAAGAAAATCAGGGAGCGCTTAAAATTGCTACCGGTGAAAAGGAGATAATAAGTAGAAGACAGGATTTACCAAAAGCTTACCACAGGGATGGAGCAGTTTACCTAACTAAAACCGAAGTGCTTTTAAACGAAAACTCTCTTTTTGGAAAAAATATTGGTTTTATAGACACTACGAACTCTCCTTATGCAAATATTGATACTCAAGAAGATTGGAAGAAAGCTGAAGAAGTATTGGAAAATAAAAGTTGAAGAAGAGGCCTGTGGACTCAAAAATAAACTCGTCATCCTGAATTTATTTCAGAGCTTGCTCCGAAATTTGTTCGGAGATCTAACTCGATTAGAATTTCTATCATATTAGAAGCTGAAACAAGTCCAGCTTGACGAAATTAGACCTCAAAAAATAGCAAAATACATAAAAGCATGTGCGGAATCGCAGGGATAATTTCAGGAAAGCATAACATCGGAGATCTTCAGGATATGCTGAAACTTCAGCAGCATCGCGGGCCCGATCATACCGGGAAATATATTGATCCCGGCTATTGTGCCCTGGGTCATAATCGCCTTTCCATCATTGATCTTACTGCAAAGGCCAATCAACCTTTTACAGATAATTCCGGGCGCTATCACCTCACATTTAATGGTGAAATATATAATTATATAGAATTAAAACAGAAGTTAAAGGCCTACTATAATTTCAAAACAGAATCTGACACCGAAGTTTTAATGGCCGCATTTATCGTTTGGGAGAAATCCTGCCTAAATCGGCTCAATGGTATGTTTTCTTTTGCTATTTGGGACAATTATGAGAAAAAACTATTTGCCGCACGTGATAGATTTGGGGTGAAACCTTTCTTTTTTTCTAAAGAAGATGAAGCCTTTTATTTCAGTAGTGAGATTAAAGCGATAAAAAGTGTTCTCAAGTCTAACTCCCCTAATGAAAGAGTATGGGCTAATTATTTCGCCTATGGTTCTTACGGAATGCCCGGAGAGACTTTTTACGAAAATATACAGCAGCTTTCCGGAGGGCATTTCTTAGAATATCAGGATGGAAATTTAAAACTTAACAAGTGGTATAATTTCGAAAATAGCCTGGAATCCTATTCTCATATTTTGCCTTTTGAGGAAGCAAAGAAGTCATATTTCGAAATTTTAAGTGATAGCATTTCCTTAAGGTTTAGAGCTGATGTGCCTATTGGTTTTAATATAAGTGGCGGGGTTGATAGTTCACTTTTATTGGCTTTGGTAAATCGGCTTCACGATAACAAAAATATTCAGGCTTATACATTCTATACCGGCAACGAAAATTATGACGAATTAGCCTGGGTAGAGAAGATGATTGAAACTACTCAGAATCCACTAAAAAAAGTAAAGATTCAACCGACTGATGTTATTGAAAATGCACAACTTTTAAGCAACATTCAGGATGAGCCTTATGCCGGCTTACCTACTTTAGCTTACGCTACTTTATTCGAAGCAGCAAAAATAGACGGAATAAAAGTACTACTGGACGGCCAGGGAATGGACGAGCAATGGGCTGGTTATGATTACTACCAAACTTCCGGAAACTCTGCTACAATACAAGGCACCGGAAAAGTAAATCCATTTCGAAGAAATGTGTTAAAAAAAGATTTTAGTGAGCTGGCGGAAAAACCAGTCTACCCTACCCCTTTTAACAACGATTTACAAAATCTTCAATATCGAGATCTTTTTTATACAAAAATACCACGAGCACTAAGATTCAACGACCGGATTTCTATGGCTTATAGCACAGAATTGCGAGAACCATTTTTGGATTACAGAATGGTAGAATTTGCTTTTATTCAGCCGAAAGAATACAAGATTTCTAATGGAGTTCAAAAATTTTTAATCAGGGAAATACTTAAAGAGATAGCTCCTAAAGATTTAAGCTATGCGCCCAAACGTCCGTTGCAAACGCCACAAAGAGAATGGCTGGGCAACGAGCTAAAAGACTTCACAGAAGAAAATTTAGAGAAACTCAAATATTCCAAAGCTTCAGAATGGTTCAATTTTGAGGAAATGCAAAAGGAATGGAGAAATTATCAAAACGGAGACAACCAAAGCAGTTTTCACATCTGGCAGTGGATTAATGCTGCGCTCTTGCTTAGTCGATAGACGTTAGTCATTAGACAGTAGTAGTTCCAGTTTGCTGCAAAAACCTGAAATTCAAATCAAAAGCTCCTCACCTTTTTTCAAGGGGAGGTGGATTTTCGTTTGCAAAACGGAAAGACGGAGGGGTTCTTTTTCTGTTAATTCGTTAATTGGGGAAATTATTAATGATCACAAGGAAGAAAAGATTACCAAACTCTAAAATTAGAAATCTAACGACTAAGCCCTAAAAGACTACCCACTTTTTATAAAATGGAGGAACAACTGAAACACTCACAAATCCAAAAACAAAAAAGCCCTATCTGAAAAACAGATAGGACTTTAAAACCGGGGAATAAGCCTAACCGACCGCTATAATACTAAGCGAATTAAAAGCTCCATTCCTTAGGGGGTACTGCACAGTATTAACCTCCTGAAAAAATTCAAGAAGCAATAATATTAAAACTGTACCCGTTCCACTAGGAACGTTAGTAGGCACAAGGCTTAAAGTACTACTAATCTGGTCTATTGGCAGGTTTTCAACCGGACTGTTACTACTGGAATAACTGCCGCTTGCAAAATCTACCTGCACCATAGCCGACCTTAAACTAACGTGCGTGGCACCATTAGGTGCAACCAAGTCATTAGCAGGTGTCAGGTCGGGAATACTCACCTCTCCTGTAGCCGGATCAACGCTATAAGCTGCTTTCAATACCGAGCCTAGTATAGCATTGATATTAAAATTAAAGCCTTCCAGTAAAGCTTTAGCCTCAGGAGCATTAAGTCCTTCTGAGACCTTTCGCTGGCCACGAACACTAAGTGTATCGAATTTCAGAATTTGACTCATTACCTGAGTCACCCTACTGGTTACTCGATTGTCCTTAGCCTGTTGCATTAGGTCATTTAAGGACATTCTCAACAATTTACCCGATTGGGCACTGGCCGAAAATTCATTTAGGTTTTCGCGGGTTCTTGCAAAAGCAGGATCTTTCATGATCCTCTTTTTAGAAACTCCTCCTTTGGTACGGACTAAATTTCCGTCTTGTGTTTTGTAGAACGTTAGATTTTCTAAAGTTCCCTCGATCTTAATGATCCCATTTGATTTT
>DATFJA010000060.1:0-3456 GCA_035269545.1 Salegentibacter sp. | reverse complement strand
AATTAATTTTCAGTTTATTATTTTATATACTGGAAATTGAAATTTGACGAAATGGCGAAAGAAGAATTAGAATGTTCGTTTTGCGGTAGAAAAAAACCTGAAACCAACTTACTTATAGCTGGGCTGGATGCGCATATATGTGATAAATGTATAGAGCAGGCCCACGGCATTGTTTTAGAAGAACTCAAACAGGGGGAAGCTAAAGAACTGTCTTCAGACCTAATGCTGAGCAAACCAAAAGTGATTAAAGAATTTTTGGATCAGTATGTAATAGGGCAGGAAGCAACTAAAAAAGTGATGTCGGTAGCGGTTTATAACCACTACAAAAGACTTTTGCAACCGGCAAGCGGTGATGATGTTGAAATTCAAAAATCTAACATCGTAATGGTTGGGGAAACCGGTACAGGTAAAACCCTTATTGCAAAAACCATTGCAAAAATGCTTAATGTGCCATTAGCTATTGTAGATGCTACAGTGCTTACCGAAGCAGGTTATGTAGGAGAAGATGTTGAAGGTATCTTGACCAGATTGCTTCAGGCAGCCGATTATAACGTGGAAAAAGCACAACGAGGAATTGTATTTATTGATGAAATAGATAAAATTGCCCGTAAAAGCGATAACCCTTCTATTACCAGAGATGTATCAGGTGAAGGGGTTCAACAGGCATTATTGAAATTACTGGAAGGAACCACCGTTAACGTGCCACCAAAAGGAGGCCGTAAACACCCCGATCAGAAATTTGTTGAGGTGGATACCGAAAATATTCTTTTCATTGCAGGAGGAGCCTTTGATGGTATTGAGCGTAACATCAGTAAGCGTCTAAATATGCAGGCTGTTGGTTTCAGCGCTTCAAAAAGCGATGATAATATAGAAAGAACCAACTTGCTGAAATATATTATTCCGAAGGATTTAAAAGATTTCGGACTTATTCCTGAAATAATAGGAAGATTACCGGCACTAACTTATATGAATCCGCTTGACGAAAGTACGCTCCGTTCTATTTTAACCGAGCCGAAAAACGCCATTATAAAACAATATCAGAAGTTGTTTGAAATGGACGATATCGAGTTCGAAATGACCGATGATGCTTTGGATTATATAGTTAAGAAAGCGGTAGAATATAAACTGGGAGCAAGAGGATTAAGATCTTTATGTGAAGCAGTGCTTACCGATGCGATGTTTGAAATGCCCGAAAGCGGCAAAAGCAAGCTGAAAGTATCTCGCGCTTATGCCGAAGAAAAATTAAATAAGTCTACCATAAGCAAACTCAAAGCAGTTTCTTAAACTAGACCATAGTATATTATATAAAAAACTGCCCGGAAATGGTTTGAAGCCTATTTCCGGGCAGTTTTTTTATTTTAAGAATTGGGTTTTGTTAGAAAATCTAATCTATTACCTCGTAATGTATAGGTTTAAAAGTGCCGTTGTTGCTATCTTCGGCAGAGCAGGCAGTTAAAGCAACAATAAGATCCATTTTTGCTTCAAATAGTAAATAATCGCCAGCTTTACTAAGTGGCGGATCAACACTAATTTTTCCCTTCTCATCAAACTGAACGTTCATAAAAATGTTGAAAGCAGTAGGAATATCGTCTGGCTGAATTTCAAATTCTTCAAGGCTGGTATATAAGTTTTCAAAACAGCTGGGGTGGTAACCATCGTAATCATACATCACTTCAAAAGTTTCAGGACTGCAGGGTGCTAATAAAAAATCGTTTCTCCCGTTCGTATCTTCAAGGATTTCTGCCATCTTATTACTACGGTTGCTCCAAAGAAAGTTTCCTGAACTTATTAAAATAGATTCTTCAAAATCCATGGTCTTTCCCGAGGATAGTTTTTCCCTTCTGTCTTTTGCATTAAATAAAACCATATCGCTAACCTGTTCACCTTCGGCATCTATCACTTTCAGTTTCTGTCCTTTTTTCAATTTAAAGGCAGCTCCAGATTGTTTTTTAATTACTTGCATTTATGTTCTTTTTTAATGTTTTCGCTTAACGCAGAACTTAAATTATTTTGTTGCTCTTCCAAATGTGAGGTAACCGAATCTATATCTTCCTTGTCATAACCCTGGTGCAGTTTCGCAATCCCCTGTATTTTCTCTATTTCACACCAAAAGCCTGTAATTAAAGGCAGATGATCTTCTAGCATTTTATCTGGAATATCTTTATAATACAAAGGATCGTCTTGTTGCTTTTCAAAAGTAGCAACGAGTTCTTTTAGAGAGTCTTCTAGTTCCTGTCTTGACTGTATTTTTAGCTTTACATTTACGTGCACCGCAGAGTAATCCCAGGTGCTAATGTCTTTTTCTTTATACCAGGAAGAAGAGATATAAGCATGTGGCCCCTGGAATATCAATAAAGCTTTGGCTCCATCTTTTAAGTACTTAAACTGCTCGTTGTGATTGGCTATATGCGAATAGAGCAAAAAATCTTGTGCATTGCCTTTTGTAAGAACTGGAATGTGCGTTGCTAAAATTCGTTCACCATTAAGGATAAATGTAGCGAAGGGATGCTTCTGAATAAAATTAAAAAGGAATTCGGGATTATCCTTCTGATATTTTTTGGGTTGGTACATATTTATTTTTTTCCGTGAAAAGGGCATTTCCATTCCTCTCCAACTTCACGGCCACTATATTGTCTTGCTTCACTATTTTCGCCAAAATCTTCGAGCATAGGATTTATATTTCCCTGTAAGGCTGTATCTCGCTCTCTAATTTTATCCCGAACATTATGGTATGCTCCCATTTCTCTCAGCTTTTCGAATTGCCAGTGTAAATTAAATGCAATAGATGGATAAGGACTTTGTCTTGCTTTACGACTGCTATCGGGATGCATGCCGACAATATAAAAGGCTCTTCCTGCAATACTGAAACTAAAATTCTTATTTTCTGGGTCATTGCTTACGTTAGGATCCCAGTTTTCGTTATCAATATTGTGTAAGAATTCCAGTTGTTTCCAAAGTGCAGTTTCAAATTGAGTTTCAGAAAATGATTCCTGTCCTTTAAATGCAGCCATAAAAGTATAGAATTCATTCGATTCGAAATCGTAGTTTTCTACATATTTCTGTAGATCTTTATATATTTTTTTTGCCGTTTTCCGGCTCGGAAATTCATCATAGGTATGTAGATCTAAATGATCTTGTTCCACTACTGTTTGTGCCATCATACAAGGATGATCATGAGCTATAACAAAATCTTTAAATGCTAATTCTATAGCTTCATCTGCATCAACTTTCCGCTTTTTTACTTTAGGTTTTACTCCGGAAGAAATCATACTATCGAATGGTTTTTTTATAAAACTACCATCTAAAAGCTGGCGTTTCATAGGGTTTAATAATAAATTAGTTCAAAATTTAATAAGATTAACAGGATGCCAAAAAATCTCTTTTAGGGCAATTACCTCATTACGTCTTTTGTGAGCCAGTCTTCCAGCTCCTGATCCTCTTGTGAGGTATGCAAAA
>DATFJA010000059.1:0-2180 GCA_035269545.1 Salegentibacter sp. | reverse complement strand
CTCATAACCCAAAACTCACAACTGATATCACAAATCTACAAACAATCTGCCACCAAAAGCAGGGGTTTTATATCTTTGCTGCTTAGAAACAAATGTATGGGATTCTTTAAATTTATTTTCAGTAAAACATTTTTAATTCAGTTGATCATTGCTGCCATATTAGTAGTGGTAATTGCTTTCTTAGCTTTAAGGTGGCTGGATTACTCTACAAATCAGGATCAGCGTATCGCCGTTCCAGACCTTTCCAAGCAATCTTTGGATGAGGTAGATGATAAACTGGCAACGCTAGATTTGAGGTTTGAGATTCTGGATTCAGCAAATTTTAATCCCGATTTTCCTCGTTATTCGGTAATAGAACAAGTACCGGAGCCTGGACAATTTGTTAAAGAGAACCGTAAAATCTACCTTACCTTAAACCCATCAGGGTATAGAAAAGTAACGATCCCCGATTTGATTAGAAAAACTAGAAGACAGGCCGAACCTACTTTAAGATCTTTAGGTTTTGAAATTGGAGACGTAAGTTATAAACCGGATATTGCTGAAGATGCTGTTTTAGAATTAAGGCATAAAGGCAGGGAACTGGAACCGGGAGACGAACTCATGAAAACCTCTACCATAGATTTGGTGTTGGGTGATGGTTCCGGAAGATATCAAATGGATGAAGAAGGACAGGATACTACAACTCCTGCAGAGGAAGAAATTGAACTTTAATGAAAGACGAAGAACAAAACGAAATAGAGCAACAGGACGAAACTTTATACGAACATCATAAATTTGAAGCCGGTCCCGGTCAAAAACCATTGCGGGTGGATAAATTTCTGATGAATTTTATTGAAAACGCAACCCGAAATAAAATTCAGAAAGCCGCAAAAACCGGTAATATTTACGTTAACGAAGAGCAGGTAAAACAAAATTACAAAGTAAAGGCCGGCGATGTGGTGCAGGTAATGTTTGAGCATCCGCCTTATGAGTTTTTACTTACGCCAGAGAATATTCCGTTAGATATAGTTTACGAAGACGATACTTTATTGGTAGTGAATAAACCTGCCGGAATGGTAGTACATCCAGGCCACGGCAATTATAGTGGAACGCTAATAAATGCATTAGTATATCATTTTGAAAATCTTCCAAATAACTCCAGCGATCGCCCCGGGCTTGTACATAGAATAGACAAAGACACTAGCGGACTTTTAGTTATCGCCAAGACCGAAGAAGCTATGGCGCATCTCTCTAAACAGTTTTTTGATAAAACCAGTGAACGCGAATATGTAGCTTTGGTTTGGGGAAATGTTGAAGAAGACGAAGGCACGGTAGAGGGCAATATTGGACGCCATCCCAAAAACCGTTTGCAAAACACGGTTTATGAAGGTGAAGATGCCGAAAAAGGAAAGCCTGCGGTCACCCATTACAAGGTTTTGGAACGTTTTGGTTATGTAACGCTTGTTTCCTGTAAGCTGGAAACCGGAAGAACCCACCAGATTAGGGTGCACATGAAACACATTGGGCATACGCTTTTTAACGACGAACGCTACGGCGGCGAGAAGATATTAAAGGGTACTACATTTAGTAAATACAAACAGTTTGTAGATAATTGCTTTAAGATATTACCACGCCAGGCGCTACACGCTAAAACTCTTGGGTTTATTCATCCAAAAACCGGCGAGGCAATGAGTTTTAATACCGAAATTCCCGAAGATATTCAGGCTTGTATCGAGAAATGGCGTAACTACGCCAAAAACCAGAAAGAGGTTTTGTAAGGTTTTTTCGTTAACTTTATAAGAAAGCTTGTTGAAATGGAAAACATACACTTAAAAGTTAGTACAAAAGAAGCCTATAAAGACTTAATGGAGTTTTTGGAAAAGTTCGATAAAAATGAACTCGAAATTATCCCTGATTCAGATTTTGAAAAGCAAAAAGCAAATCTTCAAAAGGAACTGGAAGCAATTGAAGAAGGGAATTCCGATTTAATGGATATCGAAGAATATGACAGTTATCTGGAAAAGGTTATATCAGTCTGAGATTTACCGTCACCCTGAACTGGTTTCAGGGTATAACATCTTTAATTCTGATTATGAAATGTATTTGTGTTCAACTTAGATCCTGAAATGAATTCAAGATGACGTATTTTTCATCACCCCCAATTCATTTCGCAGCCTGCCCTGATATTGAATTAAGATGAC
>DATFJA010000058.1:0-4093 GCA_035269545.1 Salegentibacter sp. | reverse complement strand
GCTTTCGGATTTAATTATTTCAGAAAAAGGAAATACCTGAAATAGCTTTCTTAGACTTTAATTCCCAGGAAATAAAATCAACATATTAACAATCTTAAAAAGATTATTCGTTATAAGTGTTTGTTTTGTAGTTATTTACTTTATATTTCTTTGTTTTTGATGTTAATAAAAATTCCCCGGGACAAGCTTTATTTTTAACAGATTAAAATATATTTGTAATGATTTCTAATTAATCACAAAGCCGATGAAATTTATTGTATCCAGCAGTTACTTGCTGAAACAGCTTCAGATATTGGGTGGGGTTATTAACAACACCAACACCCTTCCAATTTTAGACAATTTTTTATTCGATCTTAAGCAGGACGAGCTTACGGTTTCTGCCTCAGATCTGGAAACAACAATGTCTGCTAAACTTAAGGTAGAATCAGATTCCGAAGGAAAAATAGCGGTTCCTGCAAAATTGCTTTTAGATACCCTAAAAACCTTTCCGGAGCAGCCCTTAACTTTTGTTGCTGAAGATAATAACACTATAGAATTAAGCTCTAATCACGGTAAATACGCGCTTGCTTATGCTGATGGCGAGGAATTTCCAAATCCTGTGGAATTGGAAGATCCTAGCAGCACTGTTTTAGAAGGTGATATTTTAGCTACCGCGATTAGCAAAACCATTTTCGCTTCAGGAAATGACGATCTTCGTCCGGTAATGAGCGGGGTTTTCTTTCAATTTACTACTGAAGGTTTGACTTTTGTAGCAACTGATGCGCATAAATTAGTAAAGTATCAGCGTGAAGATGTTACTGCTTCACAGGCTTCAGACTTTATTATGCCGAAAAAGCCACTAAACCTTTTAAAAGGAATTTTGGCCGGTAGTGAAAGTGAAGTACTTATAGAATACAACGATTCTAATGCGAAATTCACTTTTGATGATACGCAGTTGGTTTGTAGACTTATTGACGGAAAGTATCCAAATTACGAAGCGGTAATTCCGAAAGAAAATCCGAATAAATTAACTATAGAGCGCAACCAGTTTTTGAGTTCAGTACGTAGGGTTTCTATTTTCTCTAACAAAACCACCCACCAGGTGAGATTAAAAATTGCCGGTGCCGAACTAAATATTTCTGCGGAAGATGTAGATTATAGTAATAAGGCCGAAGAGCGTTTAACCTGTTCTTACCAGGGAGACGATATGCAAATTGGGTTCAACTCTCGTTTTCTTACTGAAATGCTGAATAATTTAACTTCAGATGAAGTTCAACTGGAAATGAGTTTACCTAACCGAGCTGGAATCTTAACTCCCGTAGATGGTTTAGACCCGGGAGAAAAAATCACAATGCTGGTTATGCCGGTGATGCTTAATAATTAGTATTGAGTAAATAAAAAAGCAGCCGACCTAGCTGCTTTTTTATTTTGAAAATGTTTCAAGCTATTTTATAATCTCAATGGTTAAAGGATAATTTGGAATCTCCCCGTTGCTTACTTTAATGGCATTTACTATTGGTAGAATAAGCATAATGATAGCAATCCCAATAAGAGCGATAATACCAAGTCCGAATAAAAAGATTAGCGGAATACATAATAAGCTGTATATAAACATACTTATCTGGAAATTGATGATCATTTTTCCGTGAAAATCCATTCCGGCAACTTTATCTTTTTGGGTAAGCCATAGGATTAACGGAACTATAAAGCCGCCAATTCCTGTAACAAGATCCAGTAACTGACTTAAGTGGGTGATCACGAGCATTTGATTGTCTTCTCTCATTTTTTCTTTGATTGATGTGATGTCTTCTTTATTAATAGACGATGCTTTTTGTACAATGTTACAAATTCCTTTCGTTCTTAAAATTAAAAACTTCTTACAAGCTACTGATTTTTTACTCGATAATCCAGATTTGAATGCTCCGGGGCTTGCATAGAAATCAAGAAATATTTTCCAATAATGCCTCTTGGGGCTTGCCCTTAGGTTGTTTATCTTTGCGCTATGAAATTAAACGACACTATTGTTGCTCTTGCTACACCTTCTGGTGCAGGAGCTATTGCGATTATTAGGGTTTCCGGCCCTGAAGCATTTAATATTGTTTCACCGCTTTTCAAAGCAAAGAGCAATAAAAAGCTGAACGAGCAGCCAAGCCATACTTTGCATTTAGGAAATCTAATGGACGATGATCGTACCTTAGATGAGGTTTTAATTTCGATATTTAGAGCGCCTAAATCTTATACCGGGGAGGAAACAGTAGAAATTTCCTGTCACGGAAGTCCATATATTCAGCAGGAGATTATCCAGTTAATGATTAGAAAAGGTTGTCGTTCGGCTGAAGCCGGGGAATTTACAATGCGTGCTTTCCTAAACGGAAAAATGGATCTTAGTCAGGCAGAAGCTGTAGCCGATCTAATTAGTTCTGAAAACCAGGCCTCTCACCAAATGGCCATGCAACAAATGCGTGGCGGATTTTCTAATGAAATTCATAGGTTACGCCAGGAATTATTAGATTTTGCTTCTTTAATTGAATTAGAATTAGACTTTTCTGAAGAAGATGTAGAGTTTGCCAATAGAGATCAATTTAAAGAATTGGTAGCCAGGATTCAGCAGGTTCTAAAGCGTTTAATAGATTCTTTTGCTACCGGAAATGTGCTTAAAAATGGAATTCCCGTGGCGATTGTGGGAGAGCCAAACGTAGGAAAATCTACTTTATTAAATTCACTTTTAAATGAAGAGCGGGCTATTGTTTCTGAAGTAGCAGGGACTACCCGCGATTCTATTGAGGACGAAATGAGTATTGGTGGAGTTGGATTTAGATTTATTGATACCGCCGGAATTCGAGAGACTGAAGATGTGGTTGAAAGTATTGGAATAAAGCGAACTTTTGAAAAAATTAGTCAGGCGCAGGTAGTTGTTTATCTTTTAAATGCAGAAAAATTTAAAGCTCAAAGTGGAAAGTTTAAGGTTGAAATTAAAAAAATCCACAACCAATTTCCTCAAAAACCCCTTGTTGTTATTGCAAATAAAGTAGATCAACTTACGGAAAAAGAGAAAGAGAATTTATTTGAAAATTTAAACGAATTGGAAGGTGCGAATTTACAGTTAATTTCGGCCAAGACAGGCGAAGGTGTAGAAGAACTAAAAATTAAATTACTGGAGTTTGTAAACACCGGTGCGCTTAGAAATAACAATACTATCGTGACTAATAGCCGTCACTACAATGCACTATTAAAAGCTCTTGAAGAAATCAACAAGGTAGAAGAAGGCTTAAACAGTGGTTTGTCTGGCGATTTACTGGCCATCGATATTCGGGAAGCCCTGGAATATTTTGGAGAGATCACCGGCCAGGTTACAAACGATGAGCTATTAGGGAATATTTTTTCTAATTTCTGTATTGGAAAGTAAAATGACCTAAAATAAACTATCGGAAATTATAAACTGATTAATATTATTGAAAAGTAATTACCAAAACATGAAACCAGCACACCTGCTAAGCTTATTTATATTATTGTTTTATTTTAACTTTACCTATTCTCAGGAAAAGATGCCAGAATCTTCTAATATTTTTCAGATTCAAGGAACAACTGTTTATGGCCAATCTATAGACAATCAAACTCGTTGTGTGCATTGGCATTCGTCGCTGGATGTAATCGCTATTAAATTCAAATGCTGCGATAAATATTACCCCTGTTTTTCCTGCCATAAAGAAGAAGCTAACCACGAACACGAAGTATGGCCTAAAAAAGCTTTTTCTGAAAAAGCCATCTTATGTGGCGTATGTGGTCATGAACTTAGTATTAATGATTACATGGCCTCCAGCAATACCTGTCCAAAGTGTAAAGCTAGCTTTAACCCGGGATGCAGCAATCATTATCATTTGTACTTTGAAACCAATTAGGCTATCTTAAATATTACCAATGTTTATAGGTTCTTCGCCTTCCAATTTCATTTTTTCAAGGTGAAACCTTATTTGTATCTCCTCATTGATGGAAGGGGAACGGTAATAATAATCTATAAATAAAAGGTGCTCCTGTTCTTCAGGTATTGAAATTGTGATCTTTTGTTTACTCCTGTTCTGGCATAGTAGAATAATGTTTTTATCGGTAAGATGAA
>DATFJA010000057.1:0-7329 GCA_035269545.1 Salegentibacter sp. | reverse complement strand
GAGCTTTTTCAATTACAGGTCTAATAAGATCGTTTTCTTTCTTTTGTAGCTCCTGTCTTGCTCTCTGACTATGCTCCTGGATTCTTCTTTCAGTAGCCTGAAGTTCGCTTGCTCTCTTTGCATTTTCCTCTTCTGTTACTGTTTCAGCTTCAGATTGGTAACGTTGCATAGTGTTTTGAGCTTCAGTAAGCATATCTTTAATCTCAGCATCGTAAGTTTTCTCTAACTTTTCAAGTTGAGACATTGCATCTTTATAAGCAGGCATAGTTTCTACCAATTCCTGGGTAGCGATGTGGGCAACTTTACTCTGTGCGTTTGCAAATGTAGTAGCTCCTATGGTTAATGCAAGGGCTATAAAAAGTGTTTTGAATTGTTTCATTTTAATTGATATTAATTGTTTAAGTATTAAGGTTTAAAATTATTTAGTTTATCGTGTCTTTTCTTGCTCGCGCCGCTTTAATGGAATCTCTTCTTTGCTGTCTTTCTCTCAAAATTCTTTCCCTGCGCTCTTCGAATTCTTTTTGTCTGGCTTCTTTTATGGAATCTTGTTTTCTTCTTCTTTCTTCTATTAGTGCCTGGCGTTCACTTTTGCGATCCTCTATAGCTTTTTCTTTTTCGCTTTCTTCCTTATCTTCTTCTACAGTACGCGCTTCGGCTCTTTCCAGCTCTAGCTCTTCTTGTTTTGTCTCTATTTGTCTTCGGTTAGAAGCTCTATTGATGCTTCTTAAAACCTGGTCACTTAGATCAAAACGGTTTTTTGCAAAAAGCATACCCGATTCAGCGTTTCTATCAAATATATAATCAAAATTTCTTGTTTCTGCTATTTCCTGAACCGCTGTGAAAACCTGATCCTGGATAGGCTTTATTAATTGCCTCTTCTGAATCATATAATCACCTTTCGGGCCAAAACGCTTCTGCTCATAATCTGTAGCCTGTTCTTGCTGATATGCGATCTCTTCTTCCCGTTCTTCAATAAGTTCAGGAGTAAGTAGCGCGCGTTCATTTTGCAGGCTGGTTTTCATTTCATTAATTTCTTTCCGCTTCTGCTCAATTTCGTCTTGCCATTCTTTTACTCGCTGATCTAATTGAGTTGAAGCTTGCTGGTATTCGGGAACATTTTCAAGGATATACTCCATATCCACATAGCCTATATTTATTGGCTTTTGAGCATTTGCTCCGAAACCAATCAAGATAAAAAGTGTGAATAAAAATGTTCTTTTAAGCATACTTAGATCGAATATAGAAAATATCGTGCCAAATTAAAATTGCTGTCCAATTATGAAATGTGTTTCCCATCCATTCGCTCCCGGTATTCCCTGGATCGAATCGAAACCATATCCGAAGTCTATACCAAGTAAACCAAAGGCTGGCATAAAGATTCGTAAACCTGCACCTGCAGATCTATTCAGTTGGAATGGATTGAAATCCCTGAAGTTGTCATAAGATGCACCACCTTCTAGGAAGGTTAGGGCATAAATAGATGCCGAGGGTTTTAAAGTAATAGGGTATCTAAGCTCTAAAGAGTATTTATTGTAAATGGTTGCACCATCATCATTTACACCTGCAGGACGATCTATGGGCACTACAGATTGGTTTGGATAACCTCTTAACTGAATGGTTTCCCTACCATCTAAACTAAATGCTCCAAGGCCGTCACCACCAAGAAAAAATCTTTCAAAAGGAGGAACTCCACGCTCGTTGTTATATGCACCAAGGAAACCGTATTCTGCATTGGTTCTTAGTACAAGCTTATCGTAAATTTGAGTAAACCATTCTCCACTAAACTTAACTTTGTAGAATTCCAGCCAGTTAAATTTCTTCTGGTCTATTTTACGGCGATCACCAACAGCATTCTCTGGAGTCACCCTGTTGCCTTGCTGATTAATGAGATTACCATTTTCATCTTCCAATTGGTATTCTCTCTGTTCATCTAAATTGGCATAGTCTACACCGTTCCATAAAGAGTACGGAGGAGTGAATTTTGCAGTAATCTTAAATTTAGAACCTCCCGTTGGGAAAATTGGGTTTACATATGTGTTATCTCTTGTAAGGCCTAAAGTATAGGTGAAGTTATTAGAGTGACCATCACCAAAAGTAAATAAACCTGTATTATAATTATTTAAGTTATAACGCTGAAAACCTAAAGAGTGAGATACGGTGATGTAAGGATCTGGCACAGTTAAACGTTTAGCTAAACCAACATTTACTCCAAGAATATCAAAACTTCTACTTCTATCGGCTTCCCTGTTTATAGGGTCGAATAAAAATTGTCTGGTGTAAGAGAATGAGGTTTGAAGGCTTACCGGTTTTTTCCCTCCCAGCCATGGCTCCATGAAAGAAAGGCTGTAGGTTTGGTAAAAAGTACTGGCCTGTGCTCTAAGCGAAAGGGTTTGACCGTCTCCCATAGGAACCGGTTTATAGGCTTCCTTATCGAAAATTCCCGATAATGAGAAGTTATTAAAAGAAAGTCCTAAAGTACCAATAAAGCCTCCGCCACCATAACCACCTTGTAGTTCTATTTGGCTGGCGCCAGCTTCTACTACGGAGTATTCAAGATCTAAAGTCCCCGATTGCGGATTTGGATCTACGAATTTTGGTTCTAACTGCTCTGCGTCAAAAAATCCAAGCTGCCCAAGTTCCCTTACTGTATTTACAACATCTTCCTGGCTATATTTTTGCCCGGGCTTGGTTCTCAATTCACGGTAAATTACGTGATCTTTTGTTTTGTCATTTCCGGTTACTGAAATATTATTGAAATAAGCCTCTTTGCCTTCAACAATTCTTATTTCAAAATCTATGGTATCGTTATATACATTAGTCTCTACAAGGTTAATGTTAGAAAACAAATAACCGTTGTTTTTATATAAGTTAGAAAGGTCATCTCCGTCTGGTTTGGTTTCGTCGGCAATTCTTTTATCTAAAAGAACTCCATTATAAACATCTCCCTTTTTTATTCCTAAAGCACGTTCTAGTTGCGCATCAGTATAAACTGAATTTCCTAAAAAATCAATATCTCCAATATAGTATTGGTCTCCTTCTTCTAATTGAAGATTTAAAGCAATCGTTTCGTCATCAATTTCAATCAAAGAATCTGTTACTATTCTCGCGTCACGGTAACCGCTTTCTTTGTAATTATCTATAATGTTTTCTTTATCTTCCTGATAGTCTGCTCTAACAAATTTTGATCTCTTCCATACGCGGAAGAAATTCTTCTGTTTGGTGTTTTTCATAGACCTTCTAAGCTTGGCATCAGAGAATTTTTCATTGCCTGTAAAGTTGATATCGGAAATTTTCACACGATCGCCCTGGTCTATATCTATGAGCATATTTACCAGGTTTGTATTGGCCGTGGTATCGGTAACTTCGCTGGTGCTTATCTTTGCGTTAGCATTGAAATATCCTTCCTTACGATATTTGCTTTCAATATAATTTTTGGTGGTGGTAATAAGGTTTTCTGAAACCTTAGCGCCGGTTCTCAGTTTATTTTCCTTAATAATCTCTTCCTGTTCCCGTTTTTTAAGTCCGGTAACCTTAATTTTATTAAGCTTCGGGACCTCCTGAATTTCAATTTCCAGGTCGGCTACATTGCCATCGCTTACATTGGTGATGTAAAAATTGATGTCGCTAAATTGATCAATATCCCATAGTTTATTGATCACGCTACTAATTTTATCTCCAGGAATATATATTTCTTCCCCTTTTTTTAAACCGGTATAAGCAATTACGGTTTGCTCGTTAAAACTAACGGTACCCGTAACTTTTATATCTCCTATTATATATTTTTTGCCATCTGCTAATGGTAAGCCCTGAGCTTGAGAAGAAATGCTAAAAATTAAACTACATGCTACTGCTAAAAGGGTAAATACTTTCTTCGTCATGAATGCGCTAACTAAGTTGCTCACTGGTTTTTCCAAATCGTCTTTCTCTATTTTGATAATTGTAAATGGCTTCAAAAAGATTTTCTTTTCTAAAATCTGGCCATAAAGTTTTTGTAAAATATAATTCTGCATAAGCAATTTGCCATAAAAGGAAGTTGCTTATACGTTGTTCTCCGCTGGTTCTGATTAACAAATCTACGTCAGGAAAATTTCGGGTGTAAAGATGCTGATTTATAACCGATTCATCAATAGCATCGGCGGTTATTTCATTATTTTTAACTTTCAGGCTAATTTCACGTATTGCAGAAGTTAATTCTTCGCGTGAACCGTAGCTAAGCGCAAGGTTGAGTACCATGCGATTATTAGTTTTTGTTTTCTCTATAACTTCCTGAAGTTCTCTAAAAACCTTGCCGGGAAGAGTTTCTAAATTCCCTATCGCGTTTAGCCTAATATTATTTTTCTGAAGGGTTTTAATTTCCTTTTTTAAGGAGGAAACCAATAGACGCATTAAAGTGTCCACTTCTAATTTCGGACGGTTCCAGTTTTCTGTAGAAAAAGCATAGAGAGTTAAATGCTCAATACCTATTTCGGCTGAAGCTTCTACAACATCCCGAACGGCGGTAGTGCCTTCCTGGTGCCCTGCAGCTCTTAGAAAGCCTTTTTGCCGAGCCCAGCGTCCATTGCCATCCATGATTATAGCGATGTGCTTTGGTAATTTCTTGAGGTCTATGTTGTCTTTATAATTCATACTAAAATCGGCTATAGCAAGGTTTTCTTCCCCATGAAAAGGTGAAATTCACGCCTGTAAAAACGTACCAATCGTTGGTGTTTCTATTTCCGAATTCCCTTCTGGGCATTCTATTTCCAAAAATTTCTTCGGGCCAGCTTCCATCTAAATTATCGGTGAACGTATAGCGTACTCCCAACTCCAGGGCACCTACTATATGTTCGGTAATACTTTCTTTGTAGCCAAAAACCACCGGAATTGCAAAATCCCAGTTTGCACCCTGGTTCTCCAGTTCACCATTAGGGAAATCGGCACTTAGTAATAAATGATCTGATCTAAAATAGGTTATTCCGGTATAAAGATAAGGAGTACTTTGGGGGTGACCTTCATGAAGATCGAAACTCCAGAAATTATATTCTATGCCAAGAGAAGCTTCTGCTATGGTATTGGTGAAAGAGTAACCTCTTTCCGCTCTGCGGGGATCGTTAGAATTAGCGTCATCTGCATTTATTTCGGCATATAGAAGTGAGAATCTAAATGCGTGTCGGGGGCTACGATTCCATTTAAGAAGAGCGCCACCTACAAGGCTGCTGGGAAGCACAAAGTTTGTTCGCCCTACATCTCCAATGTAGTTAGCGCCGCCAATATACGGTCCTACTTCAAAAGTTTGAGAATTTGTTTTCGGGGCAAAAACAAGCATGATTACTACAAATAATATGTACCTCATAGGTTTTCAAAAGTTTGCAAATATAACAATAATGTTTGCTCTACAATAATTTGAGCAAATTTGTATATGTTCTTAAACAGTTTTTAAAATCATTTATTGCTTAATTACGCTTATCTTCTCCCCACATCAGTTTTTTTCTGATGGTTTGCAGAAAACTATCGCCATTAAGTTCAACAAGGTTTATCGCGTAGGGTGCTTTTTCGATAATGATCTCGGTATCATTCTCAAGGGTGGCAATTCGGGAATCCATGGAAACCAAATGAGATTCCTCTCTACCGGAAACCCGAAGTGTTATTTTTGTATTGTCTTTAATTACTAAGGGTCTTGCATTTAAATTATGCGGTGCTATAGGTGTAATGATTATAGATGCCGCGTCTGGTGTAATTACAGGGCCACCGCAGCTAAGCGAGTAACCCGTGGATCCCGTTGGAGTAGAAACTATTAAACCATCTGCCCAGTAAGAATTCAAATATTGATCGTTGAGCCAGGTGTCCACAGTGATCATGGAGGTGGTGTTTTTTCGGCTTACGGCAATTTCATTTAAAGCAATATTTTTAAAAACAGGATCGTTGCTTGGAGGGTTTGTTCTTATGTTTAAAACACTACGTGAAGAAATACTGTAATTTTTTTGCAAGATAGACTGAATGCTATCTTTGATCTCTTCTTTATGAATGGTGGCTAAAAAACCTAACCGGCCTGTATTAATTCCTACAATTGGAATCTCTAAATTTCTAATATAATTAATAGACTTTAAAATGGTACCATCTCCCCCAATGCAGAAAAATAAGTCAAAGCTATTATTGAGTTCTTCAAAGGTGCTGAAGTGTGAATAATCCTCGTCGATGGTTTTGTTTAAATGGATTAATTTCAGGAAATCTTTTTCAATGACTACATTGATATTTTCGCGTTTCAGTAGTTCCAGAAGCTGTGCAATATAAGTTCCGGCATTGGTATGGTAAAACTGACCGTAGATGCCTACTTTCATATATTCATGTATTTATCTAAATACTTAGAGCGGTCCCTAAGATTTTTATTGAAATTGTCTTCCCTATGCTCTGAAACTATTTTGTAACCATATCTTCGGAAAGACTGGATAATTTCATTTATTCCCGACGGACTTAATTTAATAGTGATTTGAACCACATCATTTTCAATTTTCGAAATAAAGGATCCAAGAATGTTTGCGCTGTTAGATTCTACAATCTGCACAATCTCACTAAAGGAATAATCCTTACTTCCTTTTTGGACAACGATGATATTTCCCGCTTCACTTAAAAAGGGAGTTTCATTAAAAAGGGCAATGATCTCGTTAAGTTCAACGTAACCTAAATAATGGCTTTCTTCATCTAAAACCGGCAAGATGTTGGTGTTGTTTTGCGCGAATCGCTCTAAAATATCTAACCAAAAATCTGTATTTCTAACAAAAAAACCTTCCAACGCATATTGATAGTCTTCCAAAGATTTTTCGGCTTCAAAGCAACGTATATCATTTTCTGAAATGCAACCCATATAAATTCCGTTATTTTCTACCGGCAAATGTGAATAGGTTAACTGGTTGAACAAGTCTTGGACCTCCCCAATTTTATCAGAAAAATGCCTTATTGAGACATCGTTAATTATAAAATCATCCATCTTCATGATGTCGCTTCCTTTTTATGCAAATTAATTAAAATAAAATTCATTAGGGCATTTCCAAGTTTGTATTTTTGTTAAACAAAAGCTTTTAAAATGACGAAATTAAGTGTAAATATCAATAAAATTGCCACTTTACGAAATGCTCGCGGAGGCAGTATTCCAAATGTGGTTGAAGCAGCAAAAAAAATAGAATCTTTTGGTGGGGAAGGTATCACCGTGCACCCAAGGCCAGACGAGCGCCATATTACTTACCGAGATGTTAGAGAACTTTCCACCATTGTAAAAACCGAATTTAACATTGAAGGTAATCCTGTGGCGAAGTTTATTAATCTTGTTATGGAAGCTAAACCAGCCCAGGTTAC
>DATFJA010000056.1:0-4884 GCA_035269545.1 Salegentibacter sp. | reverse complement strand
AATGAAGGACGTTTTGTACACGTTTTTAGCATTCATACAGATATAAGCCATTTAACAAACCAAAGTGTAGAAGAAGTCTCATTCTTAAATACAAAGGGAGGAAAATCTTACTTGAATGTTTGTACCAAAACTGGAAAATTTGATCCAAAAAAGTATAATGGAAATACCGAGGTAGAATTGACGCTATCTAAACGAGAACTAGAAATCGTCAAATTATTAGCCGACGGCTTAAATGCGGAAGAAATTGGCAAAAAACTTTTTATTTCCACTCATACCGTAAGAACACATCGAAAAAACATTCTAAAAAAAACCGATTCAAAAAATACTATTCAGCTGGTTGCGCGTACTATTGCAGCCGGATTAATTCAACCCGATCTATAAAAAAAGCCCGGGGAAAAATCTTCCCGGGCTCTTATTCTTTTATCATCGAAATCTTAAACTTTAAAATTTCCGCTCACTAATTACCCATTCAATATATTTATCGCTTTGGTGTTTACAAATTCTTTAAGTCCGAAACCACCGTGTTCACGGCCGTAACCTGAATTTTTCACACCGCCAAATGGCATATTTGGTTGTGCAAGCCCAAATGAATTAATGAATACCATACCGGTATCAAAATGCTTGCTGGCCAGTTCTACCGCCTTATCTACATCTTCAGAGAAAATTCCCCCTCCAAGTCCAAAACGGCTATCATTGGCAATTCTCATTGCATCTTCATCATCTTTGGCTTTAATTAAAGAAGCAACAGGTCCAAAAAGCTCATCGTCATAAGCGGGTTGTCCTGGTTTTACATTTGCCAATACTGTCGCCGGATAATAGTAACCATCTCCATCTGGGATATTACCTCCACATAAGACAGCCGCGCCTTTTTTAACGCTATCTTCTACCTGCTCGTGAAGTTCCTCTCGCAAGTCTTTTCGCGCCATTGGTCCTAAATCACTGTCTTCGCTTGTAGGATCTCCAGCTTTTAAGCTTTTCATTTGTTCAACGAAAGCTTCCTTAAATTGCTCGTATACTTTATCTACCACAATAAAACGCTTAGCCGCAACACAGGTTTCACCATTGTTATAAACTCTTCCCTGTACACACCATTTCACAGCTTTTTCAACATCGGCATCTTCCAGCACCATATAACCGTCATTAGAACCAAGTTCCAATACCGTTTTCTTCAGGTTTGCTCCGGCTTTTTCTCCAATAATTTTTCCTGCGCCTGGACTTCCGGTTAGGGTAACACCACGCACCAAATCATGTTCAATTATAGAATCTGACTGATCGTGATCTATCAAAATAACCTTAAAAAGATTTTTTGGTAAACCTGCTTCATTAAATATTTTTTCGATTAGCAATCCAGAACCGGTTACACTTTCGGCGTGTTTTAATAAAATTCCGTTTCCGGCCATTAAATTCGCAATAGAATAACGAAAAACCTGATAAGCAGGGAAATTCCATGGTTGTATTCCATAGATAACTCCGAGTGGTGAGTGAGTAACTATGCCGCGACCGCCATCTGGTAATTCTCTTTCTTCATCTTTCAAATTATCTGGACCATTTGCCGCCGTCCACTCACAAATACCGGCGCAAAGATCAACTTCCTGTTCTCCTTGCTTGAGAAGCTTCCCCATTTCAGATGTCATTAACTTCACCAATTCATCCTTACGCTCGGTTAGTTTTTCTCCAATGGCCTTTATTACCTCTGCTCTTTGGCCGGGAGATTTCTGACGCCATTTTAAAAATGCCTCATGACATTGTTCAACTGCATCTTTAGCCTCCTGATCTGAGAAATAATCGTAAGTTTTTAATTCTTTGCCCGTAGCCGGGTTAATTGTTTTTAGCACTTTCTCTTTCATAACTGTCATTTTTTTGAAATTTAAAGTTATGAAGTGAGTTAAGGAATGAGGTCTAATGCGCTGTTAAAGCTTTTAAAACAAGGAGTTAATTATGAAGAATTAACACAAATAAGCCAGAAAATCCCAGTGTTTTATTCTAAAAGCTTAACTTCTATATTGTTATTTTCAATTTTAGAAAGTAATTCCAGCTGCCTGGCTTCATATAAATCATCCAGTTTACTTAATGGGGTACTCAAATCGTCAGTTTTATAATTTTCGTGATCTACAAAGCGAATTCCTTCTATAGTGCGAGGATTGTAAGCCTTTCTAAAACGTAATCCACCTTCGTTAACCTCAAAACTATAAGCGAGATAATCTACGTGGTAATTTTGGGTATTTATCCAATACATATAAACATCTTCGTAATCTTCACCGCCGCCTTCAGCATCAAAAGTTACTTTTATTTCATAGTATTCTTTATTATTAATAGTGTCTTTTCCGATCAATTCTTTATTGACAGCATCATCATTTAGGCCGAAAGGTAACTGGACAAAATAATGGACCGAATTCACCGAGTTAGCATAGACAGTTTCCATAGAATCGGAAAGCTTTACCACTGTGTCTTTGTAATACCTGGTAAAACCATCATTATCCACAACATCACGATATTGGGTGCCGGTAGAATCAGGCATAATGCGCTCTAGTTCAAAATCTCCACCTAAATTCTCACTTCTGTAAGTCCCTTTTCTAAAATCAAAACTAATTTCAGCATTCCTATAACGCTCCCCTCCGGCATTTGCAATGGCTTTATCAATAATTTGCTGTGCACTTTCCTGTTTATTATCACAAGCATAAGTTAATCCTATAATAAGAAGCCCTAAAACGTACTTTTTCATTCGTAAAATTGTAATTATTGGAAAGCAGTAAAGGTAGTTAAAATGCCAAAAAGACACCTAACATAGTTTACATATACGAGTAAGCTTTGAATTTACTTTATTTTAATCCCATTTTACTATTTTGCAGCTTCAAACCGAATATACTTATGAAAAACTAGTTTTTTACGGATATTGTTACGCTTAATTCTGAAATATTTTAAGTCGAAGGTATTGACGATGGCGAAGATAAAACAGTAAAACAGCGCTTTACCATGGAGTAGAAAGCAAATACTGAAAAAATTCAACTCAAAATGTTACGAATTTTGTAAATACAAGGCTAGTTACTATAATGCTTCCTATTTTTGTTGATTATGAAGAAGAATACCAACACCATAAATATAAAGAACCGCAAGGCAAGATTTGAGTACGAAATTCTTGATAAATACGTGGCTGGAATTAAACTGGCCGGTACCGAGATTAAAGCAATTAGGCAGGGAAAAGCTTCTATAGCTGAAAGTTTTTGCGAGTTTCAGAATAACGAACTGTTCGTGATTAATATGCATGTTGAAGAATATTCTCACGCCACACATTTTAATCATAATCCAAAGAGCGAGCGTAAGCTATTATTGCAACGCCGGGAATTGAGAAAATTAGAAAAAGAAGTTAAGAACTCCGGACTTACCATTATTCCACTGCGCGTTTTTATTAACGATCGCGGACTTGCGAAAATGCAAATTGCCCTTGCAAAAGGTAAGAAGCTTTACGATAAACGGGAAACGATAAAAGACAGGGAAAGCAAACGAAAATTAGACAGGATTAAAAAAGAGTACAACTAAATCCTGGATGAAGCCGGCAAAACAAATTTTACCGCTAATTGTTTTTTCTCAGTTTTGCTGTACTTCGCTTTGGTTTGCCGGGAATGCGGTAATGCCAGAGCTTTACCTCAACTTTAATTTGAATGAAGAAGCATTGGGGCATTTAACCTCAGCGGTTCAGTTTGGCTTTATTTTAGGCACACTCATTTTCGCTTTCTTAAGCCTGGCCGATAGGTTCTCACCCTACAAACTCTTTTTTATTTCTGCAATTTTCGGCGCGATCTTTAACCTCGGAATCGTTCTCGAAAACAACAATTTAAACACTCTACTCCTACTGCGTTTTCTCACGGGATTTTCGTTAGCAGGGATTTATCCCGTAGGCATGAAACTCGCCGCCGATTATTACGATAAAGGCCTTGGAAGATCACTTGGATACCTGGTAGGTGCACTTGTTTTGGGAACTGCCTTTCCTCATTTTTTAAAGACTTTTGCTGGCACCGAAAACCTCCCCTGGCGTTGGGTAATTATTGCGACTTCCCTGTTCGCATTTTTAGGCGGACTTTTAATCTTTCTCTTTGTTCCCAATGGCCCTTTTAGAAAAGCAAAAGGCAAGTTTAAGATTGACGCGGTTTTCAATGTTTTCTCTAATAAAAAACTACGCAGCGCAGCTTTTGGATATTTTGGTCATATGTGGGAACTCTATACCTTTTGGGCTTTTGTACCTATTATTTTAGGTACTTATAAATTCTCTTTTCCCAATAGCAAATTTGATATTTCGTTTTGGTCTTTTATAATTATAGGCATTGGTGGAGTTTCTTGTGTTGTGGGAGGTTATATTTCAGAAATTTTAGGAGTAAAAAAAACCGCGACTACAGCTTTGCTCTTATCAGGAATATGCTGCATTGCCTTTCCTTTTATTTTCCTGCAAGCTTCAACACTTGTTCTTATTACTTTTTTATGTTTTTGGGGAGTTGTGGTTGTAGCAGATTCACCTCTATTCTCCACCCTGGTTGCCGGGAATGCTCCCCCGGAAATTAAAGGAACAGCACTCACCATTGTAAATTCAATAGGCTTTGCCATTACTATTGTCAGTCTTCAGTTAATTAATTATTTGTATCAATTGGAACCTGTCTATAGTTTAAGCTTGCTTGCCATTGGGCCTGCATTTGGGCTGTTGGGATTATTTACGAAGAAAAAACTATAAAATCAGACCACATTTAAATCAACGAACCTTAACTATTTTACTTATTTTTCCACTTAAATTCAATCATCATCATGCATCAAAAAATACTCATCATTTTTCTTATTCTTTCATCATTTAATTTAACCGCGCAAATTACCGGGAAAGTTACCGACACCGAAAATAAG
>DATFJA010000055.1:0-28867 GCA_035269545.1 Salegentibacter sp. | reverse complement strand
TACCTATAATATTGTAGTAGAGAAGAATTTCAATTTCGAGGATATCGTAGTTCAGAAGTTTAATAATGTGTTACTGGTCAACAATAATCCGGAGACTAATGGCGGCTATAACTTTGTAAGTTACCGTTGGTATAAAGATGGCTCTGTAATTGGGAAGAACCAATACTATTCTGCAGGAAATAACGAAGATGATCAATTGGATCCTGATAGTTCTTACCATGTGGTGTTGGAAACCGAGGATGGGGAGATTTTAAGAACCTGTACTTCTGCAATTCAGTTAAGAAGTTCTTTAAATGTTGCTTTAGCACCAAACCCGGTAAGTTCTGGAGGAACTATGGAGCTTTTTGCAGATTTCCCTAAGGATGAACTTGAAACTATGAATCTTTCGATACATAATCTAAATGGAATGCTGATTAAGCAAATGAAATCAAATAGCAAGATTACAAGTATAGCTTTGCCTTACAATCTTGAAATGGGAGTGTATATTCTTAAAATTGAAACTAAGAATATTCGTAAATCACTCAAATTCATCATAAAATAAGGTCACTTTGTACTCGCTGAAATTTACTTTAATGATTAAATATATCTATGAAAACTAATAATATAAAAGCAGCCACCAAGAGTGTTATTGCAGCGTTAGCAATAGTACTCGCACTAATTAGTGTAAATGGACAGGCTTTAGCTCAATCTAATAATGAAGTCTCATTTTCTCTGCAGGGATCTTTTTCCAAGCTAAAGTATGAAGCTTTAGGACAGGACAGCGAAATGGAAAATGGTTTTGGCCTGGGAGCTAAGTATGCATATTACTTAACTGAAAATTGGAGTCTTGGTACAGGTGCCGAATTACAGTATATGGAAGGATCTATTTTTGTGCCCACTGTGCAGGGTTCTTTTTTGACTCAGGATGCTGAAGCAGATGAGTTCGAATTTAGATATCGAGCTGCTAATTTTTCAGAAAGCCAGGAGGTTTATTTTTTAAATATTCCACTCCAGGTTCAATATGAATCCTCTGGTACGGTTCGGTTCTATGCAGCTGCCGGTATTAAAGCAGGTTTAGTTTTAACTTCAGAATATCAAAGCTCGGCTACATCACTTGAAACTAGTGGCTATTACGCTCAATATGACGTGGAACTCACCAGTCCTGAATTTGCAGGTTTTGGGGAATTTGGAGCTGTAAATAGTTCTGAGTCTGAACTGGATCTGAAAACAAATTTTGTAGCCCACCTGGAAAGCGGAGTAAAACTTATGTTAGAGAACAGCCAGTCGCTCTATATGGGGCTTTTCCTTGATTACGGACTGAATGATATCAAGCCTGATGCCGCAGGGGAAAGGCTTATTGATTACAACGCTCAAAATCCTACAGATTTTATTTTTGGCAGTCTGTTATCTTCTCGGAGAGATATTAATGCACTGCAGAAGATAGATGAAGTTAAGTCTCTGGCTTTCGGTTTAAAGATTCAATATGCGTTTCAATTCTGAAATAAAATATGATTAAAAGTAAAGCCCTTTCATTTTTTGAAAGGGCTTTTTGCTTTTGAAAGTAGGTGCTTTTCAGTTTCTATAATTGGGGTACTTCAAACAACTTAAATTCGATAAGATTTATCGCGTATCATTTTCCGGTAGTTAATTCTTTATAACTGTTTATAAGTGAATTCTTTCTGAGATTCTATTGCTTATCAAAACCTTTTATCGTTAAAAGTTCTAGGGATTACAAAAATCGCAATACATAGGATCTTCTTGCGTAACATTCTCTTTAACACGTTCACAGGAATATTTGCATTTTCTACACGAATGGATATATGCCTTAACAGATTTAGTTGGAAGATTACACAGGCTACATTGTAAACCCCTGATAACTTCAGAAATTGCAAAGCCCGGAGAATTGCATTTCGGGCAAAGTGACTTGGCATTATTTGCCAAATCGATAGTCGCAAATTCAATCGCCTGCATTCTTGTAGGATTGTACATGGCGCGCATATCAGTTTCGGCCGTAATAGATATATTATTTTTCAGGAGTTCTTTGACTTTTGAGTGAAAGGACCTGGAAGACTTAAAAGTTTTCCAGGTCTTTTCTTTCTGTTCTCCATCTGCAGTTTTAAGAATGATACCGTGATCAGGATAGCCAATCCGTTTTTCGAAATCTTCTAAATCACTCAAATTTTTAATTTCCTGGTGGCTGAAATTGGTTTCTGTCGTTAAATACCAACCTCTTATTTCAATATCGTTTTTGGTATCTACCAAGATGACCATCTCTTCGTTGGCAGAAATAAAAAAACAGGAGGGATGTGGCCCAAAAGAGCCTTCGCTTGCTACTGCTAAACTTTCTGTGGTCATTTCGAGTGCTGCCAAAGCTTTGGCTTTTACCGTAGCTTTTGGAGAATTTTTACGCTCAATTTCTCCTGTGAAGGTGCCGAAATTGTCGGTATTCAAATTCGGAACTGTCTTACAGCGCACGCCAAGCTCCCTTTCTAAAATGGGAGCAATAACACTTTCCTTTTTATGCATAGTGGCTATGATTAAAGTACGCCCTTTAAATATATCATAGCCACTATGTTTTTTAGTCATAAAAGAGTTGGTTTTAAGTATAAAAACTATCTATACAGGTTGTCTTTCTAAAGGAGTCTCTGATAAATACTGGGGTGCTGTTGTGGGAACCCATTTCATTCCTTTTTGATAACGTTCTATACTATTCTTTTCGGTTGGATCCATAACCAATAGGTAAATCCATTCGTTGTCCAACAGCGTTTGCAGATTTTCATTCCTCATTAAGATTTCCTGGATATTAACTTTTGGAGCTTGTATTACAACCGAAAGCCTAAGAGGGTGGTGGTACATTTTTTCATCAGATTCTTTTACTGATTGTAGGGGAAGTCCTATTTTTAGATCTCCACCATTGCCTTGAACCACACCAAACTTTCCGGTAATGTTATGGGTTATTTTAGATCCACCACCAAATTTTTCGTTATCCACGGTAGAAAAATAATAATGGTTATTGATCCATTGGGTCACTACCATAGGACCTTGCATTATTCCTTCTAAGGCTTTACCATCTTTATCTAGTTCCCAATTATAGGAGTGAAGGAAGCAGTTGCTATTTAAATTCAGGTTTTTGGTAAGAGAACGAGGTCCAACAACAAATCCTGCATTTTTAGCTAAGCCCCATTCCGGCCTTGTCTCAGACCAGTTGTTGGTCTTTTTGTGAGCAGCGGCAATACTTTTATGTTCGCCGAGTCTCTCTTGGGTAGCCGTTTCTTGCGCCTTGCGCAGATCCTTTTTCAATTGTGTTAGTTGCTCTCCATGAGTGTCAGGAATTTCAGAATCAAATAAGACAATTTCATCCGTGGTCGTATTATGTTCTGCGCCAAGAAAGAATGTATGCTCGGGGATGTTGATCTCATGATTGTATTTCAAGGCGTTGCGAACTTCAGGAAGATTAGCCAGTTTGGCAAGCATCCGTGCATTATGTCTGCCTGGGCTGGCGGCACAAGCTCCACAGTCTAAACTGGACCCAAAAGGATTGTTGGCCGAATGGCTTCCGTGTCCTACAAACAGTACCAGTGGTGAGAAATTTTCCCAACCCATTAGATCAAAAGCTGATTTTACAATAGCTGTTTTTTCTTCAAGACTGATGTCTAAATCATCTACCCTGTCTTTATGATTGTGTGCAATTTTTGGTTCACAACTATTCTCGTGAGATTGGCTAATTTTTTTCTCAGGATTGTAAAGCGATCCCGGAATTAGGGTTCTTGAAAGTAATGATATCCCGTAAAAAACACCCGAGCCTTCTACATAGCCGAAAGCTGATGGGAGCATATTTTTCATCCTCTTCAGGAAATAATCGCTAAATTTTTTTCTTTCGTTTCGCTTTTGATAGTTATCTAGCTGTTGCTCTTTGTTTTTTTGTGCGATTTCAGAAACCTGATAAGCAGAGGGAACTATCGGCGGGCAGGATTTTTTCGATATACCATTATCCAGGTTTTTGTAATCCATCGCAATTCCGAAAAAACCGGCATAACCAAATGTCTCATAATTACCCTTAGATTCCACATTTCTTCTAATCAATTCTGAACGGGTGTCTATACAAAAAACCATTTGTGCGTCGGGTACGACTTCACTTTCAGGTGCTTTAATATTTTGACTATCTAAATTTTCAATCAAATGATCTTGCCAACTCTTTTCCCAGGCTTTTAGCCATATGTATTGAAGTTTTTTTAAGTTATTTTGAGATTGATTCTCAGTTTTATCAATAATTATTTCAGGTTTGATATATTGAGCCAACCAAAGACGTACCGCAAGATAGTCCAGTAGGGTGATGCTATATTTTTCCTGCCATACAGAATTGGTTTCCTCTCTATATTTAATGTAGCCTACCCAGCCTGGTAGAGCAGCCAGGTGTGTTTCCATTAACTCAAGTTGTTCCTGCTCTGAATAATTTTCTAAAACCTTTGTTAGTGCTTCAGTACTTGTTTTAGGTATCTCTGTGATGACTTTGATATTAGTTTCCTTATCATAAGCGGCTAATTTTCTCCAGGCTTTATAAAATCCTTTGCTCTTGTTGGGCATTTGCCATTCTGCAAGACCTTCATCCATGAAAGCCATGAGCCATTTTACCATGATTCGATCTAAGCTGCCATTGGTATTCTGTATCCTTACCGTTTTTACAGAATCCAACTGCTCAAGGTAATGTTCCGGAGTTTGATTCATCCCGTTTTCGGCGAGTAAGGCATCCAATTCTTCTCTATTTATTTCTCCCTGTTCCCAGGCTTGACGAAATACAGCTGCGTCAGGAAATGCATTTCCACCCAATAAGTTTTCTGCTCGTTTAATAGCCTCCATGAAATGCTTGTTTTCATATCCGGATAATGGATTTGAGGTTACAAAAGAATACAGGGGCCAGGTTTTTCCAATTACCTGGGAAGCTGCTTGAATTTGGTTTAAAAGATTTTCTTTACTCATTTGGTTTCATTTTTATAGGTAAGAATTGTTCTTTCGTGTGGTTGCGATAAGTTTAGAAGCTTTACGTATATCCAGGGAACTTTGCGATAAACACCTAGTTTCATAATGAAAAAACCTATCAAGAAGATAACTCCAAACGCAGTTTGTAGCACAGACAGGGATTGAGGTACTTCAATCATAGGTAAATCAGCCATCAATAGTGTTACACCGTTGTATAATAAAGCATACATTCCTATCCCCACTACAAATAGAACGATTGGTATTATGGCTTTTTCACCAATTGAGAGAGCTTTTTGTTTTACAATATTGTAAGTAGCCTGTCCCACAGTTATCGCTACGATTAAGGTGAGGAAAATACTACTGTCAGTAGCACTTGTCTTTCCGGTAAGTAGTGAAAATAGGAATGCTCCTGCTACACCAAATATTAAAACAACTAAAGCTTGAAGAGGTTTAATTTTGATTTGCGGTGCTTTTTGCGGCGCACCGTGTGCAATTTCTTCTCCGGAAGATAGAAAAAGATAGGCTTTATAAAACCCATGCAAGATTAAATGAGCTACTGCAGCATTAAAGAAACCCAGGCCACATTGCATAATCATAAAGCCCATTTGCGCAATGGTAGAACAGGCAAGTTTTTGTTTCACATTAACCTGAAGTAATTTAGTGAACTGGGCAATTATGGCAGTAAGTCCTCCAATGATAAAAATTAAGGTTAAAGTATTAGAGGTTATTAATACCGTAGAGAGTAATGCTAGTAATATCCCCGAACCATTTACAAAACCCGCGTGCATCAATGCAGATGCTGGCGTGGGTGCTGTCATAGCTGAAAGTAACCAACGGTGAAAAGGGTAAATTGCAGATTGTATGATCGCGGCGGTAATAATAAATAAAGCCGCTATTAATACAAGATAGCCCGGTATGGTTTGTAGATTACTTACTATCCCGCTTATGGTAAATTGCTTACTCTCGAAAGAAAGTAATAAAACCCCAATACTTAAAAAGATTGTTCCTGCGAGAAAGAACCTCTGGGCGAAATTCGATGCTTCTCTGGCTTCGCCCCAGTCTGAATTAACACCTATTAATCTCGCCATAAAAAATCCCATAGTTAGCCAGGAAATTAATAATGGTAAAATATGGTTAGACATTACAAAAATCATTACCGATAATGTAAACCCGAGAGAAAGAAGGGTAAATCGCTTATGATATTTAAAACCTTTAAGGTAATTCTTCGAATAACTACTTACGATAGCACTAAAGAAAGTTACGGTCATCCAAATTAGAAGTGTGAAGCCGTTTATTCTAAAGATATTATTCCAATTCCATTGAGGAGTATTGATCGAGTATTGAATAAGCAACCCGATAGTAAAAAGTAGCAATAGCCACAGAATAGAACCAGCGATTTTAGAAACAAAAGGAAGGGAATCTTCCTTGCCCTGAACAATTTTTTGTTGTCCGGTATTATTGGTTAAATCGGTTTTGAAAGCCATATATAAACTATTTATTATGAAATTTATTAATTGGGAAATCAGGTCTATTCCTGTTCTGTACGCTCAATTATTCCGCAATAGTTATTTCTATAGTCCCGTTTATATGCAAATTTTTACCTTCTTTTATCATCTTTAAAATAAAGTCTGTAGCGACTTGTTTTTCTTTCTGAAGTTCTTTTATACGGTCGTTAATAGGTTCCTGATCTCGTTCATGGCTCTTCTCCCAAAGTTGAAGCCCTTTTAATTTATGATAATTTATCTTTTGATTGATTAAAGCCATGATTACATCAGAAGCTTCTGATGGGGTGAATTCACCTTTTACAAGTTGAATGCTTTTTTCTTGTGTTGCAGTGGTAACGTTTTTTTGAAGTTCCATTTTATTATGTTTAAGGTTATGCTACAAAGGTTGAAAATTTTAATCATTAATAATTATTTATATTTGTAATGTAATGCATTAATAAAATTTATGAACTATACGCTTCATCAACTACAAATATTCTTAGAAATATCTCAAAGTAAGAGTATAACAAAGACGGCAGAGAAGCTTTATCTCACCCAGCCGGCGGTATCTATACAACTGAAAAATTTTCAAGACCAATTTTCTATTCCGCTAACAGAGGTGGTAGGAAGAAAGCTTTATGTAACAGATTTTGGGATGGAAATCGCTGAAGCAGCGAGGAAAATAATCGATGAGGTTGATGCTATTAATTACAAAACTTTATCCTATAAAGGAAAACTTTCTGGTAAACTTAAAATCTCGGTTGCATCTACAGGTAAATACGTAATGCCTTATTTTTTATCGGAATTTATGAGGGAACATACGGGAGTAGACCTCATAATGGATGTCACTAACAAGACAAAGGTTGTAAGGAGTTTAGAACAAAACGAAGTAGATTTTGCATTGGTTTCAGTGCTACCGGGCAAACTCAATTTGGAATGTATTGAACTAATGGAGAATCAACTTTTTCTGGTAGGTGGAAGACAAATAAAATCTAATAAAAAGCATCCAAAGAAGACTATTTTTGAAAAAATACCTTTAATATATCGGGAGGAAGGTTCGGCCACCCGAAATGCTATGGAACAATTTATTTCAAAAAATAGTTATTCGGTAAGGAAAAAAATTGAATTAACTTCTAATGAGGCAGTAAAGCAAGCGGCTATCGCGGGGCTTGGGTTTTCTATTATGCCCTTAATAGGAATTAAGAACGAATTGCAGGAAGAAGAGTTACAAATTATTCCATTTAAAGGTTTACCAATTAATACTACCTGGCGTTTAATTTGGTTAAAATCAAAAAAATTATCTCCTGCCGCTGTGGCCTATCTTGACTTTCTACAGATTAAGAAAGAGGAGATCATCAATGACAGGTTTGGATGGATTAAGGAATACTGAAGATTGCAGTCTTAAACCAATTTTGGCATGGATTAAAACCGAAAGATTCCATTTTTTGAGTTAAAATTTAAGCTTCTCCAATCTTTTTAGGACAGTGGCCCGAATAGGATCTCATTGAGGTAATTGAGCGAATCAGGAAAAATGTTTCCGGCGGAAGTGGGAATAGTCCATATTTTTATGTGAATTTAGAAGGCTTGATCGAAAGCCATGAAGAATTTTAGGAATTGCTCAGGATCTTGAATATCCAAACTAATTGCTATAATAACTACGCAGACTTCACCGTAATAACCTAAAGACATAAAAAAAGCCGACTCATTAGTCGGCTTTAAAATTTTATTTTATTTGTTTCCTATCGCTCAGTAAACTGAAAGCTTTGTCCACCTACTGATACTCCGGCCATAGCTCCAGCTTTTGGCATAGTAGCTACACCAATACCATCCTGAAACTTAATAGTTTTAGATTCGCCTTTTTCGAGAATAACGGCAGAGGCATTTGCAGAAAGTTCATACTCTCCGTCCTTAAAATCTTCAAGAGCTTCTTCAGTTTTGAAAAATAAAACTTCTCTGTAAGCTTTTCCTCCAGCCTGAAGTCCTATATCTACTTGTTTAAGATCGGCATATCCAATCATGGCTCCGTTTTCATAAACTATACCGTTACCTGAAGCACCACCAATGATATATGCGCCTTTTCCAACGTTAGGAAAGATCGCATATCCTTCAGAGGTACTGAATAATTCTGCGATGTTTGCATCGGCCTGCATCATTGCTTGTTTAGCTTCGGCAGCATCTTGCATCAAAGTATCCTCATTGCCCATATTTCCGGGGCCACAACTTGTAATTGCTATAAAAAGCATTAGAATACCTGTTTTGCCTATAAAATCACTCCATTTTTTCATAATTATAATATTTTTTGGTTAAGGCGAAAGTACCACGCACTTGTTGATTATTCTGTTAACGAGACGTTATTTGGGATTTTCTTAAATCCTTATGTGAAAGAAATGTTAACTAAAATAAAATTTGCTACCGAAATTTTTAATAAATGAACTCACTGTTTCAGATAATGAACTTCAGAAAGCTCATTTAAATTAATCGCCGCCTGTTCAGCGGTAATATCACGTTGGGGGCCTGCAAACATTTCATATCCCACCATAAATTTTTTAACCGTTGCCGACCTTAAAAGCGGTGGGTAAAAGCTCATATGAAAATGCCATTCGGGATAATCCTGACCATCGGTGGGAATTTGGTGGATTCCTGAAGAATAGGGGAAAGAGGTTTCGAAGAGATTATCATATTTAATAGTGAGCTTTTTAATAATTTCAGCAAAAGCTTTTTCTTCGTCAGGGTGTAACTGCCCAATATGTTGATAATGCTTCTTGGGAATAATCATCGCTTCGTAAGGCCAAACCGCCCAGTAGGGGATCAGGGCTACAAAATGCTCATTTTGCACTAAAATTCTTTCATTTAGTTCTAATTCTTGTTTTAAGTAATCACCCAGCAAACTGCTTTTATTTTCGCTCCAATATGCTTTAAAATGTTTAGATTTTTTTAAAATCTCTGTTGGAATAGATTTTTGCGACCATATCTGCCCGTGAGGATGTGGATTGCTACAACCCATGATTGCACCTTTGTTTTCAAATATCTGAACATAATTGATATGCTCTTTACTGCCTAACTCCTGGTATTCCTTTTTCCAAAGTCTTACTACTTCAGTAATATCTTTTTCTTCCATTAAAGGGAGGGTGAGGGAGTGGTCTGGAGAAAAACAAACCACTTTGCAAATTCCCGTTTCACCTTCAGCCTTTAAAAGTCCGTTTTCAAAATTTTTTACAGGAGCTTCCGTTAGCAGGGATGGAAAATCATTTTCAAAAGAATGAGCCCCTTTATAATCGGGATTGGTTTTTTCACCGGCCCGTGAATTTCCTGGGCATAAATAACAAGAGGGATCGTAGGTTTTCCTTTTTTCCTTATTATTTTTTTCAGTTTTTCCCTGCCAGGGTCTTTTGGTTCGATGTGGGGAAACCAATATCCATTCTCCGGTTAATATATTATACCGTCTATGGGGATTATTGTTTAATTCGGTATTCATTTTTCCTCTTTTAAACTTTAGTTATTTTAGTTCCTTCATCAGGAATCACCGTAATCGCAGTAACCGCAATATTGAATTTTTCAAGATATACTTTATTTACGTCTTCAATGTAGGGATTAATTTTATCGGTTTCTATCAAGTTAATAGTGCAGCCACCAAAACCACCGCCCATCATTCGTGAGCCATAAATAAAAGCTTTGTTTTCAGAAAAATCAACAAGAAAATCCAGTTCGGGGCAGCTTACCTCATATTGTTGCTGCAAGCCTCTGTGAGAGGCATACATTAATTCCCCGATGGCTTTCAGGTCTCCAGCTTGTAAAGCCTTCTCGGTTTCTTGCACGCGTTTATTTTCTTCTAATACATACAGACAGCGCATGAAGCTTGTAGCTCCAATTTTTTCTTTAAATTCTTCCAGCATATTAAAAGTAACCTGCCTAAGTGATTTCACTTCCTTATATTTTCGCTGAATAATAGCTACCGCGTTTTCGCATTCCTGCCGCCTTATATTGTACTCGCTATCGGCCAGGTTATGGGAGATATTTGTATTTAAAAGTAGAAGTTTGCAATGCTGAATTTTTGCCGGAATAAACTTGGCATTCATGGACTCGCAGTCCAGTTTTATAAAATGATCTTTTTTACTCATTACTGAAGCAAATTGATCCATAATTCCGCAATTGTTACCCACAAAATTGTTTTCTGCTCGCTGGGAAAGTTGTACGATCTCCATTTGCGCCAGATCCAAACTGAATAATGAATTTAAGCCGCTTGCAAAACCACATTCCAGTGCTGCTGATGAACTAATCCCGGCCCCAATTGGTAATTCACTCTTTATAATACAGTCAAATCCCTGAATTTCTTTTCCAGTTTTTTTGATTTCATCTATCACCCCCAGCAAATAATTCTCCCAGGGGTTTTTACTTTTTGAAATTTTATCCAAGCTAAATTCTACGTAAGTTTTAAAGGTTTCACTAAAAATTCGACCTACATTACCACACTGGTTTTTCCTGAATTTAAAATGAATCTTTTTGTCTATTGCCGTAGGCATTACAAATCCCTGATTATAATCGGTATGTTCCCCAATTAAATTTATTCTTCCCGAGGAAGCGACTTTAATTTCAGCCTTAAAATTTTTAAAATCTTCAGGTGTTTTGTTTTGATTTCCAGATGGTTTCAAGTGTAATTGCTTTTAAGATGTTACCAAGATAATAAATGTAAAACTTACGTTCATTTAATTTTCTTTGAAATATTTAAAAAGCCTGGGAGTGATTTTTATTTATTCCATTTCATTCTCTATCTTTCCTTAACAATTTTACTAAGGTTTTTAAAAGTCGTAAATTATTTAATATTTTGATTATGAGATTTTTAGGTTTGGTTCTGCTAATTTCCTGTTTCCTTTTTTTAGGTTCCTGTAATAGTGAAACCAGGCAAAAAGAATTCCAGATTGGTTTCTCACAGGCAATGACTACCGATAACTGGCGTAAAGAAATGAATAGGGCCATGAAGGTAGAAACTTCAATGCACCCTAATCTTAATCTTGAAATTAAAGATGCTCATAACGATGTTGACAGGCAAATTGCCCAGATAGAAGATTTTATTGAAAAAGGAGTAGATGTTTTAATTGTATCGCCCATTCAATCTGTTCCTATTACTCCGGTAATTGAGAAAGCTATGAATGCGGGTATTCCCACCATAGTTATAGATCGCAAAATTGAAGGAAGTAACTATACCGCTTATGTAGGAGCAAACAATGTTGAAATTGGTGAAAATGCCGCTAATTACATTATTTCCAATTCGAACCCTGGCAAAGAGCTAAGGCTTATCGAGATCACGGGTTTGCAAGCTTCCTCTCCTGCCTATGAACGTAGCCGGGGTTTTCGCAAAGTAATTTCAAATCAGGAGAATATTGAGGTTGTAGCTACCATAGCCGGAGATTGGGAGAAAACTTCGGTAAATAAGAATCTTCAATCTCTTTTAGATTCTATAGAAGCTCCAGATTTCATTTTTGCGCATAACGATCGTATGGCAATGGGTGCCTGGGAAGTAATGCGGAGTGAAAACCTTGCAGATAGTATTCAAATTATTGGTGTAGATGGCCTCTTTGGGCCAAGTGGCGGTATACAACTGGTGAAAGAAAACATTCTCGCCGCTACGGTGTTATACCCAACCGGTGGGGCAGAGGCGATTAAGCTTGCTACGCAATTACTGGCCGGAGATAATATTGAAAAAAACAATATTTTAAATACGGTGGTTATAGATAAAGTGAATGTAGATATCATGCAGAATCAGTTCAATAAAATGAACCAACAGCAAAATGATATCGAACAGCAACAGTCGGTAATTAAGGAGCAGTTAGCTACCTATAACTCGCAAAATTATCTTTTAAAGATTATGGTTGGTCTTTTTATCCTGCTTCTCCTACTGGGACTTTGGGCCGTTTACCTGGTGTTTAAATTAAAAAAGCGTAAACGAAGATTGGAGCTAAATAACAGGAAAATAATTACCCAACGTAATCAAATTGAAAAATTTGCGGAACAGTTAGAGGTTTCCAACGAAGTAAAGATCAATTTCTTTACCGCCCTGTCTCATGAATTTAAAACTCCTCTAACATTAATTACCAGCGCTATAGAAAGCTTAGGTCAAAACCCCAACAAACAACTTAGGGATTTTGCTTATGAAACCAGCCTTATTAGCAAAAACTCGGGTAGATTATTAAGGCTTATTAACGAGCTTTTAGATTTTAGAAAGTTAGAGAGTGGAAGTTTTAGACTGAAACCTTTAAAGACCAATTTATATGAATTTATAGAAAATATCTACGAAGATTTTAAATCTGAAGCTTTAAAGAAATCTATCGATTTAAAGCTCGAATCCAACACTAAGGAAGTGAAGGTTTATATTGACCGGGATATGATGGATAAGGTGTTTTTTAATATGCTTTCCAATGCTTTTAAATTCACTCCAAAAAACGGTCAAATTAATATTAGCATAGAAGAAATTGGTAAAGATAGAGTGGAGGTTCGTTTTAAAGATTCAGGAATAGGGATTCCTAAAGAAGATTTCCAGAAAATATTTGATCCTTTCAGGCAGGCCGGTAACAATGTCAAACCCAGTTCGGGACTGGGGCTGTACATTACTAGGCAGTTTGTAGAGCTTCATAAGGGCAAGATTTCGGTTTCCTCCCACCAGGGAACAGAGTTTAAGATAGAATTGCTGAAGGGTAAAGATCACCTGGCAGCATATGAATTTGTAGAGGACACTTTAGAAAGTGAGAAAGAAGTATCTGCAAAGGAACTGGAAAGCAACTACATCCCTGAAGAGCTTTCTCAGTCTATAGATGAAAATGCTGAGACAATTTTAATTATTGAAGATAATACAGATCTTTCTTATCTTCTGAAGAAAAAATTACTGGTAGATTACAAAGTAGAACTCTCTGATGGTACCGATGCTCTGGAAAAAGCTCTTGAAATTATTCCAGATGTAATTATTTGTGATCTTAATCTTCCAGAAAAAAGCGGGTTTGAAATCTGTAAAGAACTTAAAAGCGATCTACGTACCTCTCACATTCCTACTTTAATTCTTACTGCGTTAAGTGATGAAGAATCTCGTTTAAAAGCTTTAAAAGTTGGTGCCGACTCCTATATTACCAAACCTTTTAATTTTGAAATTCTAAAAGAGTCTTTAAGATCGGCCTTATTTAACAGGGAGAAATTACGTTATTATTATACCAATAAGATAGACCAGGTTAAAGACAATAAATTTGAAGATTCAGAACAGGCTTTCTTAAAGGAACTCAATTCTCTTATAGAAAAGAATTTAAAACAAACCGGGTTTAATGTAGAAGACCTGGCGCATCAACTGGAAATTTCCCGAGTACAGCTTTATCGGAAGGTTAAAGCTATTATGGGTATAAGTATAAGTGATTATATCAATGCACAAAGACTTAGTAAAGCTAAAAGCCTGCTACAGGAAACCAATTTAAATATTTCTGAAATTGCCTACGAGGTAGGCTATGCATCTCCCGGTTATTTTTCTACATCTTTTAAGAATAAATATGGAGATACCCCAAAACAGTTTAGAAGTTAGTTGTATTCCGCTAAAACGTTTTTGAACATTCCTTTTGTTTAGGTAACAAAATTCAACTTTTTGTATCAAGATTAAAACTACAACGGTTTCGTGAATTTTGTGAATAATCTTCAAAGTGCTGTATAACAGGTGCTTTTAGATTTTTTTATTTTAATTAACAATTTTATAATCATTTTAAGGATTCTTAAAATACGGTAAGGAATTTTAAACATAGCTTAGTTTCATATTAAGAAATTGTGATATGAGTAAAATTTTTGCCTGGTCAATTAGTGCTGCCTTAGCAGGTTTCCTGTTCGGATTTGACACTGTTGTTATTTCCGGAGCCGATAAACAGCTACAGGTACTATGGGGTACCTCAGATGCTTTTCATGGGTCTATTGTTATGGCGATGGCGCTTTGGGGAACCGTAGTAGGTGCTATTTTTGGAGGAATCCCCACCAATAAATTTGGTAGAAAGAACACGTTATTAGTAATAGGTATACTTTACCTTGTTTCGGCCCTGGGTTCAGCCTTTGCAAACGATCCCATTACTTTCGCTATTTTTCGCTTTTTAGGAGGATTAGGAGTTGGGGCGTCAACCATTGCTGCTCCTACTTATGTTTCAGAAATTGCTCCTCCTAAAGATAGAGGCAGGTTAGTATCCCTGTATCAATTTAATATCGTTTTAGGTATTTTAATTGCCTATCTCTCTAACTATTTACTTCGCGATACCGGGGCGCAACCCTGGCGTTGGATGGTTGGAGTAGAAGCTATCCCGGCATTCATTTATATCATTTTTGTGGTATTTATTCCTAAAAGTCCGCGCTGGCTTATCTCTAAATCCAGAACCGAAGAAGCGGCAAAAATACTTGAAGACATTAATCCCGAAGCCGATCTCGAAAAAAGAATGCTGGAGATTAAAAAGCAATCTGAAAACCAAATCACGGGTGAGAATATCTTTATGAAGAAGTATCGTTTCCCTTTAATTCTGGCTTTTTTAGTAGCATTTTTTAATCAGCTTTCCGGTATAAACGCATTCCTGTATTACGCACCACGAATTTTTGAATCAGCAGGATTAGAAGCAAATACAGCGCTATTGAGTAGTATTGGCATCGGAGTGGTGAATTTACTTTTTACACTTCTGGGAGTTTTCCTAATTGATAAAGTAGGAAGAAAACAATTAATGTTCGTAGGCTCCATAGGCTATATCATTTCCTTATCTCTGGTTGCCGCAGCTTTCTTTCTGAATTGGGGTGGACTTTGGGTTCCTATATTTCTTTTCCTTTTTATTGCGGCGCATGCCATTGGCCAGGGTGCGGTAATTTGGGTATTTATTTCTGAAATATTCCCTAATCACTTAAGAGCATCCGGACAGGCATTTGGATCTTCTACACACTGGGTGCTGGCGGCGATAGTACCTTCTTTAGTACCGGTGCTTTTTACCACAATTGGTCCCGGTTATGTATTTGCCTTTTTTGCTTTTATGATGGTGCTACAACTAATCTTCGTGATTTTTATGATGCCTGAAACCAAAGGTAAAACCCTCGAGGAATTAGGTGAAGAATTATCCCCGGGTACTAACAATCAAGCTTTTCAACAATAAAATAATCTATTATGAAAAATAAATTTATATTTCTTTCTTCTTGTCTTCTTAGTGCGATGCTGCTATTTTCCTGTCAGGAGAACAAAAAAGAGTCTAATGAGGAAACTCCAGGAGTTACGGCTCAAAGTGATACCGATTTTCGACCAAACTTTCACTTTACTCCTGAAGAGAATTGGATGAACGATCCTAATGGAATGTTCTATTTAAATGGAACCTATCATTTATTCTTCCAGCATTATCCTGAAGGAAATACCTGGGGTCCTATGCACTGGGGTCACGCTACTAGTAAGGATATGATTAATTGGGAAGAGCAGCCTATAGCACTTGAACCTGATGAAAAAGGTTATATTTTTTCAGGAAGCGCAGTTGTAGATACAAAAAACACCTCTGGTTTAGGAGATGGTGAAACACCACCGGTAATTGCGATGTTTACCTATCACGATCCAAAAGGAGAAGAAGCAGGACGGGAAGATTACCAAACTCAAGCTATTGCGTATAGTCTGGATGAAGGAAAAACCTTTACTAAATATGAAGGAAATCCTGTTATCAAAAATCCGGGAATTCGTGATTTTAGAGATCCAAAAATAACACGCGATGAGGTTCACGATCAATGGGTGATGGTGCTTTCTGCCGATGATCAAACCATGTTTTATACTTCTCAAAATTTGATAGATTGGGAGTTAGCTTCTGAATTCGGCCGTGGGATAGGTGCTCACGGCGGGGTTTGGGAATGTCCAGACTTTATTCAAATGAACGTGGAAGGCACAGATGAGAAAAAGTGGGTTTTGATTCAAAGTTTAAATCCCGGTGGATTTAATGGAGGTTCAGGTACACAATACTTTGTAGGTGATTTTGATGGAAAAACCTTCACTCTAGATGAGTCTATGAAAGGAGTAGGAGAAGATCATTCTTATTGGCTGGATTTCGGAAAAGATAATTATGCCGGGGTAACCTGGGCCAATATTCCTGAAGAAGATGGACGACATTTATTTATGGGCTGGATGTCTAACTGGCAATATGCAAACGAAGTCCCCACAGAAACCTGGAGAAGTGCTATGACGATTGCCCGGGAACTAAAACTTACCAAGACGGAAGATACTTATCGTGTAATTTCTTCTCCTGTTGCTGAACTTCAAAAATATAAGGGCAAAGCCTTTACCAAAAACAGCATTACTGTTAAAGGGGAAACGCAAATTGCAGCTTCCCAGGAGATCAACCTATCTAATTCTGTTATTTCATTTGAAATAGAAAATTTAAAAGAACAGGAAGTTCATTTTAGTCTTTCTAGCGAGGGAGATGATATCTTAAAATTTGGCTACGATCATAATAAAAAAGAATTTTATATAGACCGCAGTCAGTCTGGTCTTACCGATTTTAATGAGAATTTTGGCGATAAAATTTCAACGGCTCCAAGACTTTCAGAAGCTTCAAATCTAAAGGTAAAAGCTATTCTGGATAATATGTCTATAGAACTTTTCTTTGATAACGGAGAAACGGTAATGACAGAAATCTTTTTTCCGAAGCAGCCTATTAAAAGTTTAAATGCTGAAGGAAATGAATTCATTATAAATAATTTAAAAATTAATCAAGTAAATCTCAACTAATCCATAATCTATGAATTCCAAATTATTAATATTATTTCTTTTTCCCCTTTCGATTTGGGCACAGGGAATAGACGTATCAGGAAATGTGATTTCCGAAGATGATCAAATGCCATTACCCGGAGTTTCTATTCAAGTGGAAGGGACAAATGAAGGTGTGGTTACAGATTTTGATGGAAACTATACAATTAAAAACATAGACCCCCAGGCTACTTTAGTCTATAGTTATTTAGGTTTTCAAACTAAAAGAATAGTTGTTGATAATCAGACAAATATTGATGTTTCGCTAATTATGGATGATCAGCAACTAGATGATGTGGTGGTAACGGGATACACCTCTCAAAGGAGAACAGATATCACAGGAGCAGTATCTGTAGTAGATATGGAGGAATTAAACAAGCAGCCCGAACCAAATCCTATAAGAGGATTACAGGGAAGACTTCCTGGTGTTCAAATAACATCGGATGGTTCTCCAAGTGGTTCAAATACTCAGGTAGTAATACGTGGAGTTGGTACTCTAAACAATACAGATCCTTTATATGTGATTGATGGAGTTCCTACAAAAGCCGGCATGCATGAATTAAATCCAAACGACATCGAATCTATACAGGTATTAAAAGATGCTTCTTCTGCAAGTATTTACGGATCCAGGGCTTCCAACGGGGTAATAATTGTGACTACCAAAAAAGGTAAAGAGGGAAAAATGCAGGTTAATCTTAATACCTATGTTTCCACCTCGACCTATGCTAACAGGCAGGAAGTACTTAATGCAGAGCAATATGGTCGTGTTCTATGGCAAGCACAAATTAATGACGGTATTGATCCTAATTCTAATAATTTGAGATACCAATTTGATTGGAATACTAATGAGAATGGAGTGGCTGTCCTAAATAATATTATTGTACCTGAATATTTGGATGAGGAACAAACTATACCAGCAGCAGATACGGATTGGTTTGACGAGATTTCTCAAACAGGTTTTGCACAATCTTATGATTTATCTGTTTCGAATGGAACGGAAAAAGGGAATTATCTTTTTTCCCTAGGATATTATGATAATCAGGGAATAGTAAAAACTACGGAATTCAACAGGATTTCTGCGAGAATGAATAGTAGTTATAAATTATTTAATGATCGACTGGAGATAGGGGAAAACTTCACCTTTAATAAAACCAATGAGATCGAAAATCCAGGAGTTTTGGACCTCGCCTTAAAAGCATCTCCTATTATTCCTGTTAGAACCGCAGATGGAGAAGGATGGGGAGGACCAGTTGGTGGGATGAACGATAGGCAGAATCCTGTGCGCTTATTGGAATATAATAAGGATAACGGGTATGAATATCACCGAATCTTCGGGAATGCCTACGCCGATCTTGAAATTATTGAAAACTTGCATTTAAGAACAAATTTAGGAATTGATTACAGCAACTTTTATCGTCGTTCACTTCAGAGAAGTTATAAATCGGGATATCTGCAAAACGATGAAACCGCAGTGAATATCGAAGATTGGAAAAGCTTAAAATGGACCTGGACTAACACAGCTACTTACGAGCTAGACATTGAGAAACACAACTTGAATTTGCTTGCTGGAACAGAGATGTTTAGAGATGACTATAAGAATATTAATTTAAGAAGGGAAGGTTTTATTCTTGAAACTCCAGAATATATGTATCCGGATGCGGGAAGCGGAGAAGCTTATAATGGCGGTTCTGCTACTTCATACAGCTTACTTTCTTTCTTCGGAAAAATAGATTACACTTTTGATAAAAAATATCTGCTTTCGGGTACTATACGTCGAGATGGCTCTTCAAGATTTGGGGAAAATAACCGTTTCGGAACTTTCCCCGCTTTTTCTGCCGGGTGGCGTATTAGTGAGGAAGATTTTATTCAGGATAACTACTCATTCCTATCAGATTTAAAACTTCGTCTTGGATGGGGACAAACAGGAAATCAAGAAATAGATAATAACGCTATTTACTCATTATATGTTTCAGATTATGCTGGAGGTGATCCAACCTGGGGAACTTCTTATGGAACTGCTTACGATCTCTCTGGAGCCGGTTCGGGTTTATTACCTTCTGGTTTCAGAGGTATTCAATTAGGGAATGATAATTTGAAATGGGAAACTACTACCCAAACCAATGTTGGGCTTGATTTCGGCTTCTTTGGATACAAGTTATTCGGAAACATCGATTATTACTTCAAAGAAACTGAAGATATCCTGGTATTACCTCCATATCTTGGAACTATAGGTGAAGGGGGAAATAGATGGGTAAACGGGGCTTCTATGGAAAATGAAGGCTGGGAATTCGCATTAACTTACCGCGATGAAACCGAAGGAGATTTCAGCTATGAAATTTCAGCTAATATTTCTACTAATAGAAATGAAATAACCTACCTACCAGAGGAAGTACAAAACAATTATGGCGGAGATGGTGATGAAGATAATATTCTTGGGAGACCTATTAACTCAATGTATGGTTATGTTACTGATGGTTTGTTTACTTCTGAAGAAGAGGTAATGAACTCTGCGGAACAGCAAGGGAAAGGCCTTGGCCGAATTCGTTACAAAGATCTGGACGGTGATGGTGTTATTACCGATGATGATCGTACCTGGATAGGAATACCACATCCAGACTTTAGTTATGGATTTAATATTGCACTTGGATATAAGAATTTCGACTTTACATCTTTCTGGCAGGGAGTAGGAAACGTTGATGTAATTAATAACCGCAAATTTCAAACAGATTTTTGGAGTGTGGATGATGTAGGATCGAATAAAGGAACGCGGCTTCTTGACGCTTGGTCTCCAGAAAATATTAACTCTTCTGTTCCGGCTCTAACAACTATCGATGATAACGCAGAATCGAGATTTTCAACTTATTATGTAGAGAATGGAAGATATCTAAAATTGAGAAATTTACAAGTTGGATATAGCCTTTCGGAAGAACTTCTGGAAAGAATGAATTTCACCAATGCAAGATTATATGTGAGTGGCCAGAATTTACTAATGATAACTTCTCCAGATTTTACCGGCGTTGATCCTGAAAATGCCGGATTTGGTTATCCTCAACCACTTACACTTACTCTTGGATTGAACCTATCACTTTAATAACATCAAACTCTTTATTATGAAGAAAATAACATATTTACTAGGCATAGTTCTTCTAACTATTTCAACTGCCTGTTCCGATTTTCTAGAGGAAGAACCTTATGGAGTATTATCTGAAGAACAATTAACAACTCCAGAAAATGTCGATGGTTTTGTTACCTCAGCTTATGCTGCGTTAGGTAATGATCATTATGACATTCCCTTCAGTCTTTGGCCTTACGGAAATGTCCGCTCCGATGATGCTTATAAGGGAGGAAGTGGTACAAATGATATTCAAGTTTTTCATTTTTTTGAAGTCTCAGAGAACATAAGAACAGATTTTGGAGAACTAGATGCTTTTTGGTACAATAGTTTTATTGCTATTTCTAGGGTAAACAAAGCTTTGGCTGCATTAAATCAAATCGATGAGGTTGATTTTCCTGAGAAGTCCACGAGAATCGCAGAAATGAAGTTTTTAAGAGGACACTTCTATTTTATGCTGAAAATTATGTACAAATATGTTCCATACGTGACAGAAGATATCCCAGTGGAAGAATATGGCACAATCTCGAACCGGGCTCTTAGTAATGACGATTTATGGAGTGCAATTGCAGGAGATTTCGAGGCAGCAGCACTGGCTCTTCCTTCTTCTCAGCCGGAAGTTGGACGTGCAGATAAAATAGCAGCGTATGCATATTTGGCAAAAACAAGACTTTATCAGGCTTATGAACAGGATGAAAACCATAATGTAGTAAATATCAACCAACAAAGATTACAGCAGGTTGTAGATGCAACAGAAAACGTAATAGGAATGCACCAACTGGAAGAGGATTTTGCATATAATTTCCTTCCAGGGAGTTTTGAAAATGGGCCAGAAGCAGTTTTCTCTATTCAATTTTCCGACAACGACGGGACACTTCATGGTAGGTTAAATTTTTCCGATGTATTGGCAACTCCACAAGGAATCGGATGTTGCGATTTCCATAAACCAAGCCAAAACCTTGTAAACGCTTATAAAGTTGACGAACAGGGTTTACCACTTTTTTCAAATTATAATGAATCTAACATTGACTTCAACAGTTTGGAGAATTACAGAGTTGACCCTCGATTATATCATACTGTAGCAATACCGGGTCTCCCATGGAAATACGATGAAGAAAATATTTACCAGGAAAACTGGGTTAGGTCTCCTAGCACGTATGGCTATACAGCCTCTCTAAAAGAGAATGTAACTGCAGATTCAGAATACCTTGTCAATATTGATCCTTTTTATGGAAATTCCAAAAACAGAATTGAGATTCGATATGCCGATGTATTATTAATGAGGGCAGAAGCTTTAATCGAACTTGGAAGACAAAATGAAGCTCTTCCTTTGATTAATGAAGTTCGGGAAAGAGCTAATCAAAGTACTACCTTAATATCTTCTTACGCTACTAATGCAGGAGTAAGTCCTTATATAGATGGAGAAAATATCAACTGGACTCAGAGTGTAGCCCGTGAAGCATTACGCTGGGAACGCAGGTTGGAACTTGCCATGGAAGGAAACCGTTTCTTTGACCTTGTAAGGTGGGGAATTGCTGAGGAAACTTTAAATAGATATTATAGCGAAGAAGCAGAAGAGATTAACTATTACGAGGGTGCATCTTTTGACGAAGGTCGGGAAGAATATTTACCAATCCCCCAGGCTCAGATCAATTTCAGCCAGGATGTATACATACAAAATGCAGGTTACTAAAAACAACTACTATTATGATGAACTTTAATATAATAAAAGGATTTGCCTTAGTGGCTATAATAATGGGAGCTTTTATTTCCTGTTCCTATGATAGAGAAATTGAACCTGCAGCATCGCCTGTGATACCATCAGTAGAGAATCTGCAGGTAGAGTTGGTTGGGGATACTGCCGTTGTTACCTGGGATAATCCTACCTATGAAGGAAATATTACCACCCGGATCAATTATAACAATGGGGTGGAAAACATAAATGTTCCAGTCAGTACTTTTGAATATGGAATAATAGATGTGAATATAGATTACCTTTTCACCGTGAAACTTCAGGATGATGAAGGAAATTATTCTTTGGGAGAGACAGTGAATCTGCATCGGGAAGGTCCTAAGGCAGTAACCAATTTCAAGGGAGTGCAGGACGGAACAAATGTCAATTTAAGCTGGACCTTGCCAGAAGAAGAGATATCCGGAATCCGGCTGATGATTGACTCGGAAGAGATAATACTGCCGGCAGATGCCACTTCCTATTCTTTTGAAAATGATGAATACGGTAACTATAGCTTTCAATTAAATGCGATGGATGATGAAGGAAATCCATCTCCTTCAAAGTATCTAAATTTTACTGTGGGAGCAACTAAAATAGGATATTTGGGAACTGCACCGGATGTTGCCTCTATTAGTGATGATGACGAAGCCGCTTCTGCAAACTGGCTTTTTGATAATTACCCTGATGCTGAATATATTCAATTCTCAGATATTGAAGAAGGGCTTGACCTGAGTGAGTTTCGTATACTTTGGTGGCATTATGATAATGATACGAATAACGCAGAACTTCCTGTAGAAGCTACTAGCGAAGAAGTGGTCTCTGCAATTGCAGAATTTCATAGAGATGGCGGCGGTCTTCTTTTGAACACCCATGCAGTACAGTATTTATGGACGCTTGGACGCATGACTCCAAATTTCGGAACCGCCATAGGTGCAGGAGAAGGGTTTAACAATCCAGACACCTGGGGAGTTAATATTAATATTGGGCGTACTCATGACAAAAGTTTCCATCCTATTTATGAAGGGTTGGAGGCCAATAATATTGATGGGCGCAAGGTAATCTCTCTCCTTGGTCCTGGATGGAAAGAAGATCATAATTATGTTTTTGTGGATCTTCCAGCATATTACGGGTATGGTAATGGAGATGAAGCTGCATATTCTACTATAAGTGAAGAAAATCAAATTAATATCCTGGGTACCTGGGACGGCATTGCCGATTATTTTATGATGGGAATTTTTGAAACCTTGCCTGATGAAGAGTTTGCTGGAACCGCTATCGGAATAGGACTTGGTTCTTTCGAGTGGAACCAAAATAATGGAGAAAACCAGTTTCAAGATAATATTGAGACTATTACTAAAAACGCACTGGACTATTTAAAAGCACAATAAATTAAAAATATGGAAATGATCAGTCAAAATAAATATATACTTCTTATTCTTTCAATTATAATATTTGGATGTTCTGAAGATGGTGATGTGAAGGATACTTCAGTGGTTACTGTGGGTGATAGTGATTACAGATCAACATACCACTTTACTCCGGAAAATAATTGGATGAATGATCCAAATGGAATGGTGTATTACAAGGGAGAATATCACTTATTTTTTCAATACAATCCAGATGATAATGTTTGGGGACCAATGCACTGGGGACATGCAGTTAGCGAGGACCTCGTAAATTGGGAAGAGCTTCCGGTGGCACTATATCCTGATGAGCTTGGAAATATTTTTTCAGGCAGTGCTGTAGTAGACGAGAATAACACTTCCGGATTCAAAACCGGGGACGAAGATGTGCTGGTAGCAATTTTTACGCACCAGAACCCGGACACTAATAAACAGTTTCAAAGCCTCGCATTTAGTAACGATAAAGGGCGTACCTGGGAAAAACATGAAGGGAATCCTGTTTTGGTAAACGAAGATAAAACTGATTTTAGGGATCCAAAAGTAATCTGGCACGCGGATACCCAACAATGGGTGATGGTTGTTGCTGCAGGACAGGAAATCTTATTTTATTCTTCTCCTAATCTAAAGGAGTGGACTTATCTACAGAGTTTTGGAAAGGACTTGGGGGCTCACGGAGGCGTATGGGAGTGTCCAGATCTGTTTACAGTACAAAATGAAAATGGCGAGGAAAAATGGGCTTTACTGGTTAGCATAAATCCAGGAGGACCTAACGGAGGTTCGGGAACTCAATATTTTCTTGGTTCTTTTGACGGGGAAACTTTTGAGACCACTCAGGCGGAAACAAAATGGCTGGATTACGGTACTGATAACTATGCGGGCGTGACCTGGAGTAATGAACCAAATGACAGAAACTTATTTATTGGTTGGATGAGTAATTGGGCGTATGCTGAGAATGTTCCTACCAAAGCCTGGAGAAGTGCAATGACCTTGCCTCGGACACTTCAATTGTCTGGGAACGGTGATATGCTTTTAAGTAAACCCGCAGAAGAGGTAAACTCAATTTTAGCTTCCAATAATTTAGAGTTTAATGCCTCTAGCGTTTATATTGAAGATAATTCGATCCTAAAAAGCGGGACTTTTCAAATAAAAACTACATTAGATTTATCTGAAGAAAATGGAGCAGAACTTGTTTGGGGAAATGAAACGACCGGTGTATCCATCAGTTATGATAAGACAAGCTCTGAATTTTTAATCGACAGAAGTGATGCCGGTTTTGATTTTAATAGTCTCAACAACAATAAAATGATTGTTCCTTATGTTCTACCGGAAAGTAATGAATTGGAGTTAGAAATTTGGGCGGATAAATCTTCAGTGGAGGTCTTTGTAAATGGAGGAGAGCGTGTCATTACCTTTCTTATATTTCCAAATATTCCGTTTAATAATCTTCAGATTCATTCTAGTGATGAAACTGAGTTTGTTCGTTCATTAAGTATTCAACCGGTGACTAAGAATTAAGTCGGGACATTATTGTCCTTTTCAGAAAAAATATGTTTAATAAGATGGTAAATAAAAAAGCTATATGTTTCGGCGAAATATTATACGATGTTTTTCCGGAGAGTGAAAGAATTGGAGGTGCACCGCTTAATGTAGCTTCAAGGCTTTCGGGATTAGGAATTTCAACCGAAATGATTAGCAAAGTAGGGGAAGATGAAAAAGGAGAGAAGCTAATCTCTTATCTCAAATCTAAAAATATTAAAACCGAAAATATAGCTAAAGATACTGATCACGCTACCGGGGTGGTAAATGTAATTTTATCTGCTGGTGGTTCTGCTACTTATGAGATCTCACACCCGGTGGCCTGGGATAAGATTGAAATTTCAGACGCGATGAAAACTGCCGTAAAGAAAGCCGATGCTTTTATATTCGGAAGTCTGGTTTGCCGCGATGAGGTAAGTCGAAATACGTTATTTCAATTATTACCTGAAGCAAAATATCGTGTTTTCGATATAAATTTACGTCCACCGTTTTATGAAAAGGAAGTATTGGTGAAACTTATGAAGCAGGCAGATTTTATAAAATTCAATGACGACGAATTATTTGAAATTGCAGATATGATTGGCTCACCCTACAATTCTATAGAGCAAAATCTGCAATATCTTTCCGAAGAAACAAATACACCAACTATTTGTGTTACTAAAGGCCGTCATGGAGCGGTGCTGTTGAAAGAAGGAAAACGATATTACAATAGTGGATTTAAAGTAAAAGTAAAAGATACAGTTGGCGCCGGAGATTCATTCTTGGCCAGTTTAATTGCCGGCTTGTTAAAAGAAGAAGATCCGCAAAGTACACTCGATTTTGCCTGTGCATTGGGAGCTTTGGTGGCAGGAGAAGAAGGTGCAAATCCTGAAATTTCCAGAAAAACTGTAAAAAAATTTATGTTGCCCCAAAAAGGAATCTCGTGATTTATCCCTAAAAGCAACTTATCTCTAAAAATAGTATCTTGGCTTTCATTTTAGGGAATACATGCAGCAATTTGCCAATATATTTATGCCCCTTTCTATTGCCCTAATTATGTTTGGGATAGGACTGGAACTAAATTTTAAAAATTTCACAAGAGTTTTTACTCATCCAAGGGCTATAATCACCGGGCTGGCCTCTCAACTTTTGTTATTGCCTACTGTTGCATTTCTTTTGATTTATTTCTGGCCCATAGAACCGGTTTATAAAATTGGAATTATGCTAGTTGCCGCCTGCCCTGGCGGAACCGCTTCAAACCTTGTTACTAAAATGCTTGGGGGAAGAGTAGCGCTTTCGGTTTCCCTAACTTCCTTCAATAGTTTCATTATTTTGTTTAGTATTCCGCTGGTGGTTCAATTTAGTTTTATGGTTTTTGATAAAAATGGAGCGTCATTCAGTTTGAGTTTTGGTGAAACTATGGGGAATATTTTATCTACCGTTGTTTTACCTGTGCTTGCGGGAATTTTATTGAATGAATTTTACGGTCACAGATTTGGATATAAACTGCATAAAACCCTACAATATGCTTTACCGGGTATTATGTTGCTTGCTTTTATTGTAGCTATATTTTTCGATGATTCTCAAAAAGATGTCGAGTATTTTGAACATCTGAATCTTCTTATACCGCTAATTATTTTAAACTTCGTAACTATAATTGTGGGTTATCTGGTTGCAAGACGTCTAAAGTTAGCACATGCTTCTGCTTACACAATAGCTATAGAAATGGGGTTACAAAACAGCGTACTCGCTCTATATATTGCTAGTCAGGTTCTTGAAAACAAAGATATTAGCCTTGTGGCGATCCTTTACAGTAGTTTTTCCCTGATTACTGCCTTTTTAGGTGGATGGATTTTGAAGAATTATTTTGGAAAAGAGGCTCCTGGAAAGCTAAAATAAAATGCCGGCTACGCAAAAAACTAAACAGACCCTACTCAACTTAGTATTCTTGGTAACCGGCATAATTTAATTGCCAAATTAAATAAGTGCAAATACAGATCTATTTGCGTTTATATGTCACGAACTAGAGGCTTTTGTTACAGGTAATTTTATATAATTTAGTGAGAAATTATGTAAGTTATTGAATATTAGTTTTTTAAACATATATTTTTTTTGAGCATTAGTCGAACGATTTTAATCAGATGTAACTTATTGATCAAATAGGAATCCAGGGGAGGTCTCTCATTAACTATATAAATCTCAATGATTTCTATTTCAGATATAATAAAAAATGAATACTGCAATTTATTAGTTAAAAAAGTATAATAAACTGTATATCAGTATAATAGGGTAAAAACACCCTTCTGTATCTAGTTACATTCTTTTAACTTTAACTAATTGATTATTAACCATTAAACATTTTTTGTTATGAAAAGTTCTTTCAAATTCTTCGTAGCCCCCTGTTTACTGTTAATATGCCTTTTAGTAGGATGTAGTGATGATGATGCCGTAGAAAAGGTGCAAGAGGAAGAGTTCTTAAGCGCGCAGATTGACGGTGAAGATTTTAGGGTAGATCGCCTTGTAGGAATAGTTTCTTGCAAAAAGCGCTTAAATGATTATGGTGGAATAAACCTCCTGATAAAGGCTGAATCTGCTAGTGGAGAACTTGTGGAAATTTCTGTATCTAATTATCTAGGACCAAGAAATTATATTTTTGCCCCCGATGGAATGAGTAAAGGTTGGATGCGATATGGAATGGGAATTCCAACTGGAAACTGGTTGTCCTTTGCTGAAAGTAAACAAGTACAAACTCTCCATCCCTTTTTGCAAATTCTTGAAGATGATGGTAATTATGTTAAGGGTAATTTTGGTTTTAGAGCTCATAACCCCATTGACAATTCCGTCAAGTTAGTTAGCAACGGTAATTTTAACTTTAGAATGGATTCTGAATTAGATTAAATCTTTTACAGCTAAGTTGAGATTTTCAAAAGTTTTCTGAACTTTTTTCTGAATGTTCAAACTTTTAATACGGCTTTACTCCGTTATGAAAGTTGGAGCATTCTTAATTGAAGGGCAAACTTAATTGCTTCTTATCATATTTTCTAAAGCTAAAATTTATTTAACTGCGTTTTCAGAATATTTAAATAGAAAAAACTTAAGTTCAGTGTAAACTTGATATTGGGTAAAGTAATTGAAAATTCACTTATGGAAAAACTTTTAGAGAATGACAATATAAAACTGGATTTGCCAGTAAAAATTAGCTACCATGTTTTAGAAGATGTACTTCAGGCAAAATTGGTCGGCGAGCAAATAGGTATGGAAGATTCTAAAGGCACTGTAAAAAACTATGTTGAAGTTCTTGGTGCGAATTTAGGTAAAAGCCAGGAGCAAAATTTTGATCTTAGCCTCAACTTAAAACTGAAGACACTAACCACATTTTTTAAGAATAAGGAGGTTAACTTATTAGTACATCTTGCGTTAAGTTTTGATGAGGTAGAACAGGTGTTGGAGGTTAAGGAGTACGAACTGGAAGGCCAGAGTAAAAGCTGGTTTATGGATAATTCTTTAGAAACCCTGGCTAATACTTTAATCTATAAAAAGATTAAAAACAAAATGAGATTAGATCTGAAACCGCATATTGAAGAGCAGCTTGGTCAGGTTAATAAAAAGCTTGGCGAAGAAATGGAAACTGCACCGGGAGTTTTTCTTTCAGGAAATGTCAATATATTAAGGGTTACTGAAATTATTCCTGGAGATACCTTGTTGTTAATTCTTCTGGAAATTAGTGCTTATGGCTTTATTGATATAAAAGAAATTAAGCTTTAGTTTCAAAAGCGCTTAGTATTTCTTCCAGGGCCATTGACCTCGAACCTTTAATAAGAATGCTGCAATTTTTTAATTCGGCTAAAAGCAAATGCTTTTTGATATTTTCGGTATTTTCAAACTTGATGATATTCGGTTTGTTTG
>DATFJA010000054.1:0-3596 GCA_035269545.1 Salegentibacter sp. | reverse complement strand
CTATTGTATCAAGAACCAAATGGTAAATTTATAACCGAAGTAAAAGTAAGTAACGACAATACAAGAATTGCGTTGCTGGTAAACAATGCAAACGGGTACGAAGCTGAAATCTATACTATAGATATGTCTGGAGCCTTCTTGAATTCCGTGATTTCGGGAGTGGAAGGAGCACTGGGTGGCTTAGATCTATCGGTAGATAATCAAAAAATCTTATATACTCAAGATGTCTCAGGATATCAGAGTGATGATTACCGTCAATTAAATTCTAGAATATTTATCTATAATTTTAGTTCCAATACAAGTGTAGATATTAGTGATAATAAGCCCGACGGCACTAATGATTTGGATCCTAGATTCTCACCCAGCGAAGCAGAGGTTACCTATGTAAATACCTCTAACGATGGAATTTCCGAAATGGTCATAGAAATCACGACTATAGAAAATGAAGGAGAATCAAGCCGTGAGGAGTTGTACTCTAATGCGAAGATGCCTGATTGGGAATGATTTTTTTCGGGGGAAAGCGGTAGCGGATTAATTGCTATCGCTTTTTTTACTTTATAATACTTCAGTGACTAATCTAATCTGTTTATCTTTGGGGCTTTAATACAGGAATTATGAGTCAGGAAGTAAGCAAAAGATACGCCCAGCGCGGAGTTTCAGCAGGAAAAGAAGATGTGCACAATGCCATTAAAAATGTAGATAAAGGTTTATTTCCTAAAGCATTTTGTAAAATCGTGCCCGATTATCTTATCGGTAGCAACGAGCATTGCCTAATTATGCACGCCGATGGCGCAGGCACAAAATCTTCGCTTGCTTACATGTATTGGAAGGAAACCGGAGATCTTTCCGTTTGGAAAGGAATTGCGCAAGATGCTTTGATAATGAATATAGACGACCTGCTTTGTGTAGGCGCTATAGATAATATTATGCTTTCTTCAACCATTGGTCGCAACAAAAATAAAGTTACTGGAGATGTGATTTCAGCTATAATCAATGGGACCGAAGAGTTGATTGCTGAATTAAAAGAATTTGGTGTTGAAATTCATTCTACCGGTGGCGAAACTGCTGATGTTGGCGATTTGGTGAGAACTATTATTGTAGATTCTACCGTAACCGCCAGGATGAAAAAGTCTGAAGTGATCGATAATTCAAATATTAAACCTGGAAATGTAATTGTTGGTTTATCCTCTTTTGGGCAGGCTTCTTATGAAAAGGAATATAATGGCGGTATGGGCAGTAACGGACTTACTTCTGCGCGCCACGATGTTTTTTCTAAGATCTTAGCCGAAAAATATCCCGAAAGTTTTGACAACGATATTCCTGAAGACTTGATCTATTCGGGAACTAAATCTTTAACCGATAAGGTTGAAAACTCACCTTTAGATGCGGGGAAACTGGTGCTTTCTCCAACCCGCACTTATGCGCCGATTATTAAGAAAATACTTTCTAAGTTCAGCAATAAAGAAATAAACGGGATGGTGCATTGCAGTGGAGGTGCACAAACCAAAATCCTTCATTTCATAGATAATTTGCATATTGTGAAAGACAATATGTTTGATCTGCCACCGCTTTTCAAGCTTATTCAGCAGGAAAGTAAAACCGACTGGAAAGAAATGTACCAGGTTTTTAATATGGGGCATCGAATGGAACTTTATGTAAACCCTGAGATTGCCGATGAGGTTATAGCTATTTCCAAATCTTTTAATGTAGATGCACAAATTGTGGGTAGGGTAGAAGCTTCAGAAGAAAAGAAACTTACTATAAAAAGTGAGTTCGGGGAGTTTCAGTACTAATTTCTGTTTGTAATACCTGGCTATTCGGGCTGTAAATTTATACAGACTTATGGCTTACTTTTTGTTCCACGGATTATAATCCGTATTTTTTTGAATCAAACTTATTTCGGGTTGTTGGGGCTTAAAACCGGATTATTTAGATGATTTCAAATATTTAAAAAAATATTTGTGCTTCTTAAACTTTAAAAATATATCCTTTTGGCGACTAAACTTAATTTTTTGAGCTCCAAATTCGTTGTTTTTTCAACAGTATTTTGGGTAATATGTAATTTACTCAGCATTTATTTTTTAGGTGAAGAAGATAGTAGATGGTTTAGGGTAGGAAGTTCACTTTACTTTTTAATATGGAGTTTCTTCTTTGGAGTTTTTAATTCCAAGATGCATTTCGTATTGCTTTCTTATTTAATTTGCGATATATCGCTGGTATTTTATGAAAGTCAGGCTTTTAACTTTATTACATTCATCTCCAGGTCACTGATTTTTTTACTACTTATCTTAATTGTGTTTCCCAGGATACGCTCTGTAAAATTCAGGTTTTTTGAATTAATTATGGGTGCAGCTGTTATACTCGTAAATATTTATTTACTATTTGAATTAATAGGTATGGTTCCCGAAGCCTATTTGTATGATTTCTTTTACCCGGCATATTTGTCCCTTACAACCTTAACAATGCTGTTAGTAGGAGTTGCCTTCACCTATAACAATAGATCTAGCAGTAAAAAAAGCTTTTATTTTTTACTGGCAGCTCTTTTTCTTGCTCTTTCTGATGTTAATTTTTTTATTGCATTTTATTTAGATGTTCCGGTTTTTAATTATCCCGATAGATTTTTTCATGTTCTCGCTTTGGGATTAATTGTACTTTTCTGGATAAAACCTTTAGAAGCTGATTTTAAAAAGTTAGAGCAAAGAGAAGTTTAGTTTAGATCGAGCTTTGTATAAATTTTAAATGGATTCGTTTGAATTAAATTTTAGAGCAAATTTAAAGTCAAAGCGTACCGGTTTTTAGGTAATTGTAATCTTCTAGCTCACTAATTTTTTTGACTAATTTGGTACTGCCATTTTTTAGCAAGTAAAGATCATCACTGGTATCTAAAATGTGTCGATACATATGGTCAGTTAGAATTATGGCTCTTTCTTTTTTTAGGTTGTGAAGTAATCTTTTAATTCTTTCAATATAAAGAGGAGAAAGGTGAGAAAAAGGTTCGTCTAAAAGAATAAGTTTAGCTTTACTATTAAGACAAATGTAGATTTCCACAACACGTTGTTGACCTCCTGACAGCTCTCGCATTCCGGTTTTTTTATAAACTTCAAATTCAGGAAAGTCGTTTAAAAATTTTTTTATATCTACCTGGAAAAGTTGAAAGCAAGTTTCAAGCTTCATTTTGGGCGGAATAAAGTTTTGCTGCGGTAGATATGTTACCATTCCGTATTTAAAAAGTGGCTTTAGGTAAGGTTTTTTATCAATTCTAATCAGTTTGTGTCGTGGTTGTAAACTTCCGAAGAAAATATTGAGCAAGCTGCTTTTTCCACAACCATTAACTCCAAGTATACCGGTAATCTTTCCGGTCTCGGCTTTTAGATATACCCCGTTTAGGATTTGCTTTTCGGCAAAATAAAGCTCAATATTATCAATTTCGAAGATCATAATATTAGAGAATAAATTCCGGCTGAAATTATGATGAAAATAAAATCCAGGATAAAAGTGAAGATAAAAAGCCTTACAATGCTCAGGGAAAGGTTTTGGTAAAAATAAAGCTGGTGTTTATAGGAAGTTTTATATAAATAAAATATTAGTGTGCCAAT
>DATFJA010000053.1:0-8146 GCA_035269545.1 Salegentibacter sp. | reverse complement strand
CCGAAAACCAATGACTTTGAACGCCCACAGCCATCTCGCCGGTTTTAGCATCCCGGGCTACAATAGAATAGGTATGTGCAAAAGCGTCTCCGCTAATTTCAGAATTTTGGGCTTTACTATTTAAAGTTGAGATAAATAGTATGGTAATAAATAGTAAAAATTGCTTCATAATGCAGGTTTCTGATTAAAAGCTAAAGATAGCGAAACTCTTCTGAAATAATTCCGGCAATAGTTTATAATCTGCTTGGAAGACGTAGGGCTTTATTAGTCTTCCACTTCTGTAACAAGAATAAAATCTGGGCCACCATCTACCGGATAGCCATCTATTTTCGAACCTGAAATCGTGACCTCCTTTCCAATAAAATTGTCCAGATTCAGTTTTTCACTTTTTAAGGCATAGAATTCATCTTCTGCATTTAAAACATGGGAGCCATATTGATATGAAGTAATTCCCTGGCTTTCTATAGTTCCTGTAAGTTGCATTTCTTCTTGAGTATTTTCGCGGTCACAAGTTGAGCTTAACAAAATAAAACTTGTAACAAGGCTTAAGATTATCGCTTTCATTTTATGAATTTTGGTTTAAAAAACGTAGTTAAATTAAAGTTAGTAAAAGACAGGGAACTGCCGGAAGTTTTAGGTTATAATATGATGAATTTCTGAAAACATTATTATTTTTGTTGCGTTCACAAGGCCTCGTAGTTCAACGGATAGAATAGAAGTTTCCTAAACTTTAGATCCAGGTTCGATTCCTGGCGAGGCTACTTTTAACATATTAATGGTTTTTCAAAGCTATTAATATGAAATTTGACTTGGCTTTTCTTAGCTCAGTTTCTTTTTAGTATTCTCATTTAAATATTCTTACCTATTCAAATACTAATACCAGTCTTACTTGTTACTGGTGCGATAGACTGTGTCATCTTTTTTAGTACCTTCATAACCTACCGTGAAATCATCATCATCTTTATATGAAAAAACTTTTACTTTTTGGCTTTTTGCTTAATTCCATAATATGTTTTGCCCAGGAAACTTTAGCTGATAAATGGGAACTAATAGATAGCCTTGAGTTGCAAGGTCGCAATGAATCGGCAGCGGATATCGTTTTAGAAATACTGGAGAGCGAACAGGCAGAACAAGACTACAATACCTTCATTCAAGCCAAAATTTTTTATTATAAGTTTTACCAAATTAACCAAGAAAATTCTAATGAGCATATTCTTGCTGACCTCAATAACAGTATTTTCAAAATTCCTGCTCCTCATAAAAATATCTTGCTTAGTTATAAAGCGAGCTTTCTAGAGCAGTATTTTAAGAATAATCGGTGGAAAATTAGAGGCAGAAAGCAAATTGATGATCCTGAGGCTTTGAAAATAGAAAGATGGTCTGCAAAAACGCTGCAGGATTCCATAGCATACACCTATAGACTTTCTCTAAGGAATGAAAAGAAACTCATTGAAACTCCAGCGGAACATGTTTCTCAATTATTAGTAGAAAATTCCTTTCATCGTAAATTTCAGCCCACATTGTACGATATTCTGGCCCATCGGGCTTTGTCTTATTTTTCTGATTCAGGGAACTTCCAATCCATTTCTTCTACCGAAGAATTTGCTTTTGATGAGGAAAGATTATTTAAAGAGAGTTCAGTATTCGTTAAAATAGATTTTCCTGAAATTGCAAAGGAAACACCTGAAGTTAATGTGCTGAGAATTTATCAAAAGTTAGAGGAATTACACGACAGGGATGAAAACCCTAAAGCATTTATATTTAATCAGTTGGAGCGCCTGGAATATGTAAAAACATATAGCAGAAATGATAAGAAATTTGAAAAATATAGACAGGCATTAGATAGGCTTTATAAACAGTTCAAACAACAGCCTGCCAGTGCGCTTATTCTTTTTGCTCGCGCAGTTCATTATTATGAACAGGCTGGAGAAGCCAATGAGCATAACAATCTAAAGCATCTTGAATTTCTAAAAAATGCGGTGAAATTATGCGAAGAGATTATTGAAAAATTTCCAAATTCGGCCACCGCCCAGGATGCTTACCAACTAAAAAGTTCAATTACTGCCACAGAAATTAATGCGAAAGTTCAGCAGATCCTTGCACCACAAAATCCCGGTAGAATTTATATTTCTTATAAAAATATAGATTCTGTAGAACTTGAAATTTTAAAGGTACCGGAATCTTTTCAGGATAAACTTACCTACAAGAACAGGGATACACTTGTTCGAGATTATGCTGAGAAAGAACCAAATTTGAGAAAATATGTAAATCTACCGAAATCTGAAGACCACAATCAGCATTCTACTGAAATTGCATTTCCCGGACTCGAAAAAGGGAATTACCTGGTTTATATATCTGGGGACAATTCTGGTAAAAACAATAATTTCAGCTATGATTTTATACAGGTGACTAATCTTGTGTTAGCGCAAACCCGATTTGATAATTATAATATATACCGGGCAATTCGCCGTACTTCCGGAGAAAATATTGGCCAGGCTAAAATTCAATTTTTCAATAGAAATAATACGGCGGTAAAAGAAGATAAAACCGATAAATACGGGGAATTAAAAGTGGGTTTCTCCAAAAGCAGATATCGCTCCAGCAGGATTCGAGTCACCAAAAATGGCGATACTTTAAATACAAATTACTGGCCTGGTTATTACCGTCAAAATGAAGAAAAAGATATGTTTTTGGCAAAGTCGATGCTTTATCTTGATAGAGCAATTTACCGGCCTGGACAAAAGGTTTTTTTCAAAGGAGTTTTATTAAAATATAAGGATAAAAAAACCAATACCGTACCGGGAGAATATGTAGAAGTTTATGTAGATGATGCAAGTGGGGAAGAAATCGAAAGTTTTCTTCTCAAAACTAATAAATACGGTTCCTTTAATGGAGAGTTTACACTCCCTCCTTCTGGAATTACAGGAAGATTTACTATTTATACTGAAGAAAATATTGACGATGAAACCGAATTTTGGAACTCATTATGGGATAGCGACGGATATATTGAAAACCAGGTCTTTTTTAATGTGGAAGAATACAAAAGACCGACTTTTGAAGTGGTTTTTGATAGTATTAAACAAAGCTTTAGTCCTAAAGACACTGTTGAAATTTCCGGAAAGGTCAATGCTTTTATGGGTGCGGGATTAAATAGTACTCCGCTTGATTTTGAAGTGTACCGAGAAAAAAGAGTAAGCTATTGGTGGCGCGATCAATACACCGAAAGGACCCTTGTTAAAAAAGACAGCATCATTACCGATGCTGAAGGAAATTTTTCTTTAAAATTTCCTGCGACTGTAAAGGATAGAGATCTAAAAGAGAAAGATTTAATTTATAAATATAGCATCAAGGCTACCGTTACCGATGTTAGCGGGGAAACCCGGGATGCCCAAACCTCGGTAAAAATCGGAAATAAAAATCTATTGCTAAATCTGGAAATGCAAGAAAACTATACTCTTCTAGATAGTTTGAAGCTTGCTATTCAGGCTCTAAATTTAAATGATAATCCGGTTGCGGTAAAAGGAAAATTACAAATTTATAAACTAGAGGCTCCCGATGGAATTCTTGGAGAAAGATTGTGGGAGGCCCCTGAAATTGAGATTATTCCTGAAGATGAATTTAAAGAACTGTTTCCCAATGAGCCTTATAGAGCAGAAAATAATCCGGTAAACTGGCCCCGCGGTAAACTGGAATACGAATTAGCCTTTAATACAGATAAGCTTTACGAAACTAAAATTCCGTTAAATCCTAACTGGAAATCGGGAAAGTATATTCTGGAGGTAGAAGTTGAAGATGAAAATAATGAAGATTCTATTCAAAAAACCTTTAATATCATTAAATCTGAAGATGATTATTTGGCAGACAATCAGCCCTTCGGGTTTACAATTAAAAACAGTGATTTTAGAAAAGATAAACACATTGAAATTCTGCTACAATCTGCTTTTAAAGAACTTCATCTGGAAATTTCAGCCTATGATAATAATGAGCGTAAATTCAGGAAATTTTTAAAACTAAATGGAAATAAACAAATCAAAATTCCACTAAAAGATTCCATTTCAGAAACCGTGGAAATTAGAATTTCCGGGATTAAAAATAATATTCTGATCAATAAAAGCAGACGAATTTCAATTCCTATAAAGAAAAAACAACTCAATATAGAAATAGAAACTTTTCGGAATAAAATTGAACCCGGACTAGAAGAAACCTGGAGCTTTAAAATTACCGATGAGAAAGATGAAATTCCGGATGCCGAAATACTGGCTTCTATGTATGATGCTTCCTTAGATCAATTTGAGGTTAAAAACTGGGAAACCGAGACCGGTTTTTCGCGAACCTATTTAAATTTTCCAGAATTCAATATTTCAAATGTTGGACAAGTATCATATTTTTCTAACCGATTCCCAAGGCATCTATCCTATAGAAACCAAAAGAAAATATTCGACAAACTGGATCTTTTTGGCTTCAATTTTTCCAATCCCAATAGCTATGCATACCGCCAATATCTCAGTCGATTAAAAAGGAGTGAAAATGCAGAAGAACTCAAAGGAAATACCCGTGGAAAAATAACCGACACAGACGGACTTCCCTTGCCGGGTGTCAACCTAACCATTAAAGGTACAAGCAAGGGTACCCAAACGAATTTTGACGGGGAATTTGCCCTTGACGCTAAAGCGGAAGATATCCTGGTAGTTTCTTACATAGGTTTTGAAACTTACGAATACCTGGTGGGAAAAACCAAGGAGTTATACATTGTAATGGAGGAAGATTCTTCAGAGCTCAATGAAGTGGTTACCGTTGGTTACGGCCAGGCAGAAAATGATGCGGAAGAAATTGAAGGAGAGGCATTTGCAGGATCAGTGTCCGGGATACGCATTCGCGGAATATCAAGTGTAGAAGAAAATGCTTCTTTATTTGTTGTGGATGGGAAAATAGTAAACGATCTAGACCTTGATCCTTCTGATGTTCTAAATATGGAAATGCTAAAAGGAGCTGAAGCTACTGCTCTCTATGGAGCGAAAGCAGCAGGTGGTGTTTTGATTATAACTACAAAGAAAGGAATGGAAGACCTGCAAAATGTGGAGGCAAGGAAGAACCTGGATGAAACGGCATTCTTTTTCCCCGACTTAAACCTGGATGAGAACGGAAAATTGCAATTCAGTTTTACTTCTCCCGAAGCTCTTACTCGCTGGAAATTAAGGCTATTGGGGCACACCAAAGATTGGTCTACCGGGCAGTACAAAAACACGGTGGTAACCCAAAAGGATCTAAATATCACTCCTAATCCTCCTCGGTTTTTAAGAGAAAATGATACCATTTTGTTTAAATCGAAAATCACTAACCTTTCCGGTGAAAGTATCTCGGGTACAGCAATTTTACAGCTTTATGACGCTATAAGCATGAAACCTATAGACACGCTTTTAGGGAATATTGCGCAAATTAAAAACTTTAATTTACAGTCTTCAAACAGCAAGGCGGTATCCTGGGAATTGATTATTCCAAAAGGGGTTCAGGCGGTAACCTATAAAGTTTTGGCTAAAGCAGGTGATTTCTCTGACGGAGAAGAAAATATGCTCCCTGTTTTAACTAACCGAATGTTGGTAAAAGAAAGTATAGCATTTTTTGTAAGAGCCGGGGAAACTGAAAATTATGAATTCAAGAACCTCAAAGAAAATAATTCCACTACGCTGCAACATCATAAGTACAGTTTGGAATACACTTCAAATCCTGCCTGGGTCGCTGTGCAGAGCCTTCCTTATTTAATGGAGTTTGAACACGAATGTTCAGAACAAAATTTTGCGCGTTTATACGCCAACAGTCTTGCTTCGCATATAATTAATAATCAACCAAAAATAAGAGAAGTTTTTGAGGTCTGGGAAAAAGAGGGGGCGCTGCAAAGCCAGCTCTATAAAAATGAGGAATTAAAATCACTCGTGCTGGCCGAAACTCCCTGGTTAAGGGATGCTGAATCTGAAACTGCTAAAAAACAACGAATCGCAAAACTTTTTGAACTGAATAAACTTGCAAAACAGCAGGCAGATATTTTAAAAAGGCTAGTTAGAATGCAAAATAGTTCAGGAGCTTTCCCATGGTTTTCCGGAGGCCGGGATAATTATTTTATAACCCGCCATATTGTTTCCGGTTTAGGTCATCTTAAAAAACTAGGTGTTGAAATTGATGACTCGGTAATTACTGAAAATGCTATTTCCTACCTGGATAAAAAAATTATAGAACGCAGGGAATTCTATAAATATCGGGATAAAGGTAGTTTTTATAAAAGTACCAATAGTTTACATTATTTGTATGCCCGCAGTTATTATCTGGAAGAATTTCCACTTTCAAAAGAAAATAAAGAAATAGCACTCAGAATTATTCAAGCTCAAAAGGGAAATTGGATGCAAGCCGATCTCTATAAAAAAGGCTTGTTGATGTTGATTTTCTCCAGGATGCAGGAAATAGAAACTGCAAAAAACATTATGATATCTCTAAAAGAAAACGCTGTAAAATCTAATGATTATGGGATGTATTGGAAAGAAAACGAAAGTGGCTGGCATTACTACCGCGCACCGGTAGAAACCCAGGCATTACTGATAGAAGCTTTTATAGAATTGGGAGAATTGGCTGCGGTTGAAGAAATGAAAATATGGCTATTACAAAACAAGCGCACCAACCACTGGCCTACCACCAAGGCAACTACTGAAGCAACTTATGCTTTATTAATGCAAGGCGAAGATTGGTTGCAAAGCGATGATAATACAGAACTGAGCTTAGGCGGTGAAGCAATTTCATCTGAAAAATTAAAAGAAACAAAAACAGAAGCCGGCAGCGGTTACAGGAAAATAAACTGGGCTGCCGAAGAAATCAATACTTCCTTTAATCAAATTACTGTCGAAAACAATAATAGTACAGCCGGTTATGGTGGTATTTACTGGCAATATTTTGAAGATCTCGATAAAATAAAAAACGATAATAATTCGCCGTTAAGCGTAGAAAAGGAATTGTATTTAAATGTTGGGGGAAATTCGAGTTTAAAGAAAATAAATTCGCAAACTTCTTTAAAGACAGGAGATTTAGTGACTGTTCGCCTGGTTGTTAGATCAACTGCCGATATGGATTATATTCATTTAAAAGATATGCGAGCCAGTGGTTTTGAGCCTGGCAAGGTGCTTAGTGAATATAAATACCAGGATGGAACGGCATATTACGAGAGCACCAGGGATGCTGCCACACACTTCTTCTTTGATAGTCTCAAAAAAGGAACTTATGTGCTGGAATATAATATACGTGCAAATAATGCAGGTAAATTCTCTAACGGGATCACTACCATAGAAAGCATGTATGCTCCTGAATTTTCATCACATACAAAAGGAATTAGGGTTGAGATTAAGGAGTGATGCCATTAATATTTTAAAAGGAAGAATTTGAAGAATTTCGCGGATGGAAATAAAGTAATCCTCATAAAATAATTTTAACTTTGCACTTGAAATGGGGTGCTTGCCATTAGGCAGGCTGAGATGATACCCGGGAGTTTTTACTCGATAATCAAGATTCATTTTCTAAAAATGTTTTTCGCCTCGATGTAATTTACTCTGAACCTGATCCGGATAATGCCGGCGTAGGGATTTTCTAAGTTGAAGTTGTATTTCTACAACTTTTAACTACTTCATCACCTCATTTCATTGTATAATTTGAACGCAATGATAGAGGATTTCTTTACGCAACTTACCTGGTTACAAGCTATCGGGACTACTTTTGGAGTGGTTCAGGTTTTACTGGCAAGAAAAAATAATATCGATAATTATCTATTTGGAATCGTTGCCATTCTTATAAGCCTCTGGGTACTTTACCAGTCTAAACTATATGCCGATATCATTTTAAACCTGTATTACCTGGTGATGAGTATCTACGGATGGTTTTTTTGGAAATTCGGTAAGGAGAAAGAAGAAACCCCAATTTCATATTCCAGTAAATTAGAGCATTTAAAAGCCCTGGGCATTGTTTTGGTTTGTTTTACAGGAATGAGTTACTGGCTTCGATTCCATACTAATTCAGATGTTCCTCTTTGGGATGCCGGGGTGAGCGCTTTCGCCTGGGCCGGGATGTGGCTTATGGCCAAAAGAAAAATGGAGAACTGGATCTTTCTAAATAT
>DATFJA010000052.1:0-10092 GCA_035269545.1 Salegentibacter sp. | reverse complement strand
CCCATGTTCATCTCCATATTGCTGGTTTTCAAGTCGTACACCCTGGGTGTAAACCAAAACCCGGTTAGAACTCAATCCGCGAATTACCGGCTTGCCAATTCCCACGCCGGTTGTTAAACTTTCTACACCGGCAATTTGTGTAATCCCATCACTTAAAGTGATAGCGCCTTTTCGGTTAAGTTCTTCCACATTTTCACGTTCTACACGCATTACATTTTCACTTTGTAACTGGTGAAAAGGAGTAGATACAATCACTTCTTCCATTTCTATGGCAGATTTTTCTAAAGTGATATTTAAATTGGATGTTTCAGGGAAATCCAATTCATTAGAATACGTTGCAAACCCTACTGAGGAAACTACAACCTTAAATTTTCCATTTGGAATATTTTCTATTCTAAAACTCCCATCTGTATCAGTTATATCACCTTTACCGAGTTCTGGGAAATAAATATTTGCACTAAATACTGGTTCTGCGGTTTCAGCATTGGTAACCTTGCCAGAAAAAGTATTCTGAGCATATATAATGGGACTCACTGCCAAAAATAGCAATGAGAAAAGTAAACTTTTCATAGTATTTTTTTAAATAATTATACTTCTAACAAATAAAAATCGACATGTTAGGCAGTCATTGGTGGACCCCGAAGCTGGAAAGGCAGCTTCTGATAATCACTTAAAAATTGATAAAAATCGAAGAATTGTTTTTTTACCTGCTTTTCTACAAAGGGTTCAAAATTAATGAAGCTTGTAGCCAATGCAGGGTTTTTGTGAAAAGAATATAATTCACAGTCAATACTACTAGAGTGAAAATGCTCATCGGCATAATTAATACACAATTCATGGCCGTGCCCGCTAAAGATATGCGAGAAGCTAATTACCACCGGAAGCAGAAGTAAAGCTCCCAATGATAGCGCGAATATGTGTTTAAAGATTTTCAAACGGTATTATTGAAATAATTTAGCGAATCCCATTCTACTTAGCATTTTCTTTTGAAAAGCCCAAAAGAATTGAAATTGGCCAAAAACCCATCCAAAACTCACCAGTAGTATTTGGTAAATAGGGAAAATAAGAAAGATTCTGGCACTCCAATAGACAGCCCAATGGGAAGAATTTTCATAAATACCTAAAAAATTACAGAGAGGCTCAGCCAATTTTGCCGATGTAGATCCCGTTATAGCAAATACCAAAAGAATTATAAATATTTGCCAATTAGAATCTATACCCCAACGTGCTTTTAATTTATTCATACGGCAAAAGTACTAAAAGCATTGAAGAATTAAAATAAACACTGTTAAATACGCGTGGGCACAGAGAACTTCTGGTTATAATGCCTGCTAAAAAACACAAAATAATTATACAATAAATAGTTTACTTCGTAGCCATAGTCTATGGAGGGGTTATAATTTATTTCCTGAAGATAGAGATTAGGATTATAATTCATTGGTTGGCCTACACGTTGATTAAATTCTGTAACCAAAAATCTGTTCTTATTTTCTAAATATTGCTGAGAGTAATAGCCTTCTGGCCTTGCAATTGAGTTTATAAATAAATTAAAACCAGGTTCTATAATAATTATTTCATATTCTAAACTATCGTTAGCTATTCGTACGGTGTCTTCGTTAATTTGAGAATCACCAAGCTTTCTATCACGTGTGCTTCCGCAACTGTAAACAAATAATCCTAATAATAATATATAAATGAGATTTTTCATTCTTGTATCTTAACTCACAGTGTGAGGTTATTTTTTATTTGAAAATAATATTTAAAAGAATTCTTTTATTAATTAAAGGCAAAAATTATACCTGATTTCATTTACCACCCAACATGCCGCCGAGCAAACTACCTCCTTTTTTTCCTTTTTTGCCACCAAGCACCATTCCTGCCACATCGTCTATTACATTCCCGTCCCCATTAGCATCCAATAAGGTTTCTACTAAAGATTGATCGTGGCTGGAATTGGATCCCATAACAGATCCCAACAAGTCAGATAATCCCGAAGCACCAACATTGTCTTTTCTCTTTTGTTGTCCTAGTAAGCCCATTACAACAGGTGCAGACATTTCAAGTACTTTATTTACAGAAGTTTCGTCCATGTTTAGAGCTCCGGCAATGGTTTTACTTATGCTGCTTCTTCTTGAACCCAAAACATGATTTAAAATCTTATTTCCTTCCCCGGTAAGTTCTTCGGTTTCTTTTTGTTGCAAGTTTTCTAAGACTTCGCCATTATGCTTTTCATCCTGTAAAGCTTTGTCTAAGCTTTTGGCGCCCTCTGGATCTTTAGTGTTACGCTTCATTGCACCAAGAATTAGCGGCAGAGCCATTCCCAGGGCAGAAGTCACCTTTTCTTTTTCTTCAGAAGTTTTTGAGCTGGCTTTATCTAACAACTGCTCTCCCATTTGTGTATTCAATAAATCAAGTATAGAAGCCATAAATTTAATTTTTATTGAATTAATTTACGGCTTTTAACCAGTAATGAGCGTTAAAGCTTTATTATAATCTATTTCTTAAAGTGCGAAATAATCTGTTGGGCAAGTTCTAAACCTATACGCTCCTGTGCCTCGAGAGTAGAAGCACCAATATGAGGGCTTAAGGAAAGTTTTTCGTTCATTAATAGTTTAATGGCCGGTCTGGGTTCGGCTTCAAATGTATCTAAGCCTGCGAATGCCACTTTTCCATCTTCTATAGCTTCCAAAAGCGCAGCTTCATCTATCACTCCGCCACGAGCTGTGTTAATTATAGCAACTCCCGGTTTCATCGCTTCCAGCTCTTTTTTACCAATTATTGGTTTGGTTTGTGCCGGCACGTGAAGTGTTATAAAATCAGAGTGTTTTATGAGTTCCTCTACAGGTTCAGTTTTTATAGGGATTTCGATGCTTTGGTGATTGTAAAATTCCAAATTGATTTTCACTTCTCCTACTTCCTTATCACTCGCGATAACTTTCATTCCGAGACCTAAGGCAATTTTGGCAACTTCTCGTCCAATTCTTCCAAAACCTATGATTCCCAGAGTTTTACCTCTGAGTTCTATTCCTGCGGAATAAGATTTCTTAAGTTCCTTGAACCGGGATTCACCTTCTAAGGGCATATTTCTATTCGCATCGAATAATTTTCTAACTCCGCTAAAAAGATGCGCAAAAACTAATTCCGCTACAGAGCCTGAAGCTGCTTGTGGAGTGTTGATTACCTTAATTCCTTTACTTTCAGCATATTCAACAGCAATGTTATCTAAACCAACACCGCCGCGGCCTATTAATTTTAAATTTTTACAGGAATCTATAAGCTTATTATCTACCGTGGTAGCACTACGAACCAACAAAACCTGAATATTCTTTGAGTTTATGTATTCGGCCAGTTGTTCCTGGGCTACTTTAGTGCTTATTACTTCAAAACCGGCATTTTCAAGTTGCTCTACACCGGCTTTAGCAAGGCCATCGTTTGCGAGCACTTTAATTGTTTCAGGTTTTGAAGGAGTTGCGGGTTTATTGAAAAAATCTTCAGGTTTCATTTATTTATATTTAATCCTTTGGGTGGGAGTTTGTTACGGGATAATTGTTTTCCTGTATTTTGTTAATTTTTGAGATAAGCGTGTAAATGATATTAATTAAGATTGTTCTTCTAATTGCTGCATAGCGCTAACCAGAACTTTCACACTTTCTATATCTAACGCATTATACAGAGACGCCCGGTAACCTCCAACACTTCTATGACCATTAAGCCCGTTAATACCGGCTTCTTTCCATAGCATATCAAAAGCATCTTTTTTGCTTTCGTCGGTTAGGTTAAAGGTGGCATTCATTGCTGAACGGTCTTTAACTTCAGCAAAGCCTTTGAATAATGGATTTCGGTCTATCTCTTTATATAATAGGTCGGCTTTTTCAGCATTTCGTTTTTCCATAGCTTTTATCCCGCCATTCTTCTTGATCCATCGTAAAGTTAACAGCGAAACATACACCGCATAAACAGCCGGAGTATTAAACATACTGTCCTTTTCTAAATGAACCTTGTAATTCAACATAGACGGAATCTCACGCTCAACTTTTCCTAAGATATCTTCCTTAATTATCACTAGCGTAGTTCCAGCGGGGCCCATATTCTTCTGTGCACCGGCGTAAATAAGGTCGAATTTTGAAAAATCCAGTTGTCTTGAAAATATATCACTGCTCATATCACAAACCATCGGGGCATCAACTTCAGGAAAGTCTTTTATTTGGGTTCCGAAAATGGTGTTATTACTAGTGCAGTGAAAATAATCTACATCTGCAGGCACTTGGTAATCTTTCGGGATATAGTTGAAATTCTTGTCTTTTGAAGACGCTACTTCAATCACTTCACCAAAAATTTTTGCTTCTTTTATGGCTTTAGAAGACCAGGTACCGGTATTGAGGTAGGCCGCTTTTTTATTTAATAAATTATAAGCAGTCATTAAAAACTGCATGCTCGCACCTCCTTGTAAAAACAAGGCGGTATATCCTTTATCTTTAAGGCCTAAAAGTTCTAGCGAAAGGCTTCGGGCTTCTTCCATCACATCTACAAAGGCAGCACTGCGGTGAGAAATTTCCATAATAGACAATCCTGAATCCTGGTAATCTAAAATGCCCTGCGCGGCTTCCTTAAAAACTTCCTGTGGTAATATACAGGGGCCGGCGCTATAATTATGTTTTTTCATAGTTGGTTAGTTAGTCATTAATCCCTCATGTTTTCTCCGAAATTATAAAATTGTTTCCAATTTATTACTCGTTTGTTTACTGAGAGTTTCTTGAATTAAATTTTTTCTAAAAATTTTAAAGTATCTACCCCATCGGCATAATCCCATAATTTTGGTTGCTGGGTTTGGCCAAAATCAACTTCAGCTTCACGCCCTACAACGCACTGTAAATTTTCTTTATTTTGCTGAAGTTTTTCCTGTAAGTCTTTTTCATCTTCATATTCATCATAAAATAAAGTGGCGATAGGGGAACCGAAACTTTCGTCTCTTTTCAGGATAAGAAAACCGTTTTCTAATAATTTGAATTCGCTCATTAAATATACGGCTTTGTTATAATCGTAATTATTGGCGTATTTAGCCGAGTTCAGCAAAGTATTCCAGGGATAAATAGCTTTAAAAAAACTATCGAAATCATAATCTTTAGGAACATAAAGTTTAGAAACATTACGACAACCTAAACCAAAATACCTAAAAATATCTTCACCCAGTGCTTCCAGTTGCTGTTTACTTTCCTTACCGGTAAGTATGGCTACAGAGTTTCTATTTTTCCTAATAATACTTGGTTTTCCTTTAAAGTAATATTCAAAGTACCGAGCGGTATTATTACTTCCGGTAGCGATTACAGCATCAAAATCACTGAGTTTTTCCTCGGTGAATTTTATTCTATTTTTGAATTCCGGAGCGATATCTGTTAAAAAACTAGCAATTACCGGTAACAATTGTTTATCGTTAGATGATTGCTTTACCAATACTTTGTGTCCTGAAATTAGAACCGAAAGAAAGTCGTGAAACCCAACTAGCGGGATGTTTCCTGCCATAACTATGGCAACAGTTTTTGGCTCTCTTTGGTTAAACTCATAAGGCATTAACCACTTATCTAAATTGCTTGATGTTAGTGCTTTGCTCCATTGCTGCAGTGAAAAAATCACATTTTCCCTGGTAAACCAACCATTGTAATGAATTGCCTGATCTATTTTATCACTTAATTCATTAAAAAATTTATCGTTTTCCTGGGTGGTTTTTGGTGAATTAATGTTCTCATCGCTAAACAAACTCAGGAACTTTCCTAGTTCAACAAAATATGATTTTCTTTCTTCAATTGTCATTTCCTTATTTGGTTATGATTGCCAATGGCTTTAAATTTGTAACGCGAAATTAAAACTTAAGCAGGCAAACTCCTAAAAATACCGGGGAAATACCGTATAAGTTTTGAGTTAATTAATTACAAAGAAAAAAAGCTATGGCAATTGTTATAACAGATGAATGCATAAACTGCGGAGCTTGCGAGCCCGAGTGTCCAAATACAGCTATTTATGAAGGAGCAGACGATTGGCGATATGCCGACGGTACAGATTTGGAAGGAAATGTAGTGCTGCCAAACGGGAAAGAAGCTAACGCAAACGAGGCACAGGAACCTATAAGTGATGAAATCTATTATATTGTACCCGATAAATGTACAGAGTGTAAAGGTTTTCACGAAGAACCACAATGTGCAGCAGTTTGTCCCGTAGATTGTTGCGTGCCAGATGATGAGCACGTAGAAAGTGATGAAGAATTACTTGGTAAACAAAAATTTATGCACGAAGACGAGTAATTTTTTAACATAAAGATTATTTTATTAAAAGATCCTGTTTTAAGTGAAGCAGGATCTTTTTTATTTTCACATAATACATAATTAATTTTGTTTAACAGTATAAAGTAAAACTTAACCTATTGGTTCGGTTATTTCCTGTCGGTCATTAAGCTGTTTCATAGATTTTAAGTATTTTCAACGTGAAATAAATTTAATTTGCCATTTAACGAAGCCCAATAATTCGAATTTATAATGATAAATCCTGCACAACTAAAGGAAATATTCCAGGCATTTCCCGACAACTGTTTACTAATCAAGCCAGATTTACCAAATTTTACAATAATAGAGGCAAATCGTTCTTTTGAAAAAACTATTGGGTTGAGCGCAGATGAACTTTTGGGAAATGACATCCTAAATATTTTTGGTTCTGGAAACGCAGGAAAGGAATTTAATGAAAGCCTTACAAAATCATTTAAAAAAGTATTGGAAACTGGAAAGCCAGATCATATTCCAGAGATTACCTATAAGCTTCCCGATTCCAAAACCGGAATTTCACAGTCAAAAGTTTGGGAGGTAGACAATATTCCTATTAGTAAAGAAAATGGTGAAACAGAATTTATTTTACATCGGGTTAGTGATATCACAGAAATAGTTAAGGCTAAAGAACAAGAAGAGATTTCTTTGGAGAATCTTCGAGAAAATGAAAGACTTTTAAAGGAAACCCAAGAAGTGGCGCAAATTGGTAGCTGGGAATTGGATTTGGAGCGAAATACGCTCTATTGGTCCAGTATGGTTAAGAAAATTCACGAAGTACCTTTAAATTATAAACCGGAACTTGATAGTGCTATAGATTTTTATAAAACCGATAAAGACAAGACCACCATTAAAAATGCTGTTTCAAAAGCTATAGCCACCGGAGAAGGTTTCGATCTAGAATTGGAAATCACTACAGCTAAGAAAAACGATAGGTGGGTTAGGGCCACCGGTAAAACGGAGTCTAAAAACGGGAAATGCTTGCGTGTCTATGGGGCTACCCAGGATATTACTTCACGTAAATTTGTTGAAACGCGCCTTGAACATATAAATAATAATATTCCCGGGGTTGTATTTAGATATAAACTTAAACCAAATGGGGAGGATGAACTAGCATACGTTAGTGAAGGGGCTAAAGAAGTTTGGGGAGTCTCTCCAGCAGAGGCTGTAAGTGATAATAAAAAAGTATGGAATTTATATAGCAAACAGGATTTCGAATACGTTAACGAAACTATCATGAAATCTGCAAAAAATATGCAGGCCTGGTCACAGGAATGGCGAATAAACCACCCCGAAAAAGGCATTCGGTGGAACAGAGGCTTTGGAGCTCCTCAAAAACTTTCCGACGGTAGTGTAGTTTGGGATTCGATTGTCCTGGATGTAACCGAGGAAAAATTAGCATATGAATTACTCGAAATTAACGAATCGAGGCAGCGTAGTTTATTGGAATCCCAGACAAATTATGTAATTAGAACTAATATGGAAGGGAAGTATACCTATCACAATGAGAAGTATGCAGAGGATTTTGGATGGATCCATGGAAAATCTGGCTTGATTGGCGGGGATAGTATGGTAGCTATAATAGAACAGGATAGGCCTAAAGTTGAAGCAACGGTTTTAAAATGTTTAGAAACTCCCAATAAAACTTTTCAAATTGAAATTGGAAAACCATCGCGTGACGGGAAAATTCGTACTACAGTTTGGGATTTTATTGCTTTGAGTGATTCGGAGGGAAAACCAACCGAAATTCAATGCATAGGTATAGATATTTCAGAAAAGAAAGAAACTGAGCTTGCATTATATAGGGTAAAGGAACAGTACGAAGGTTTAATACAGAGTATAGAAGGTGTTTTCTGGGAACTAGATATTGAAACATTTGAGTTTACTTTCGTTAGCCAGCAGGCAATAAACCTTATAGGCATCAAACCTTCAGATTGGTATCACGATGCTAAATTCTGGGAAAACCATATTCATCCCGACGATCGTAGTTATGCTGTTAATTTCTGCTTGGGGGAAATAGAAAAAGGAATGAACCACAGCTTTGAATACAGAATGTTGAAAGCTGATGGTAGTTATATTTGGATAAGTGACGTGGTTACGGTTGTGAAAGAGAATAATAAGCCAAAATGGCTTAGAGGTATAATGACTGATATTTCTCAAAGAAAATTAGCTGAAGAGCAATTGAAACTAAGTGAACAAAGATTCAAAGGCCTGGTGCAGGAGGGGGGAGATCTTATCGCTTTATTAGATGAAAATGGTAATTATATGTATGCCAGCCCTACTTCTAAAGCTATTATAGGTTTTGAACCATGGGAATTTGAAGGAAGAAATGCTTTCGAATTTGTTCATCCGGAAGACCTGGAAGAAGTTAAAGAACAGTTTGAATCGGTTTTAGAAAAACAAGTTGTAGAAATAAGTCCTTTTCGATTTAAACATAAAAAAGAAGGATGGAGATGGCTTGAAACCACAGTTACCGAAAAACTGGACGACCCGGCACTAAGAGGAGTGGTTGTTAATTCTAGAGATATTACCGATAAAAAACAATATCATGACCTGGAAATCTTAGAGCGAAAAGCGCTTGAAATGAATTTTGAGAAAGAATCGGAACTCAAAGATATTCTGGATTTTTACTTGAGAAGTCTGGAATTAATAAACCCGAATTCTTACTTCGTAATTCAAAAAGTTGAAAACGGAAAATTGCGAAATTGGGCATCAGGGGAAATACCTGATAATCTAAATAAGGCTTTAGATAATCGGGATCTAAATGAAAAGTCAGGAGTATGTGCACTTGCAGAGAATGATAAACCCTTGATTTTAAAAATTAAAGATGCCGTTGAATCCAGTTTAAAATCCCTGGCTGAAGAAAACAAAATAGATTCCTGTTGGTCTTACCCTTTGCTTGATTCCCAGGGAAATACAATGGCAGTTCTGGCTACATTTTATAAATATGATCCTTTTCCTCAACAAGAGAGGGAGCAGCGAAGAATTGGACGCTCGGTAGGTTTATTACAACTCATAATAGAATTTAAATTGAACGAAATTGCTCTTAAAGAAAGTAACCAACGTTACCAATTTGTAAATAAGGCTACAGAGGATGCTTTGTACGATTGGGATATTAAAATTGATAATATTAAATGGGGTGAAGGTTTCTTTAAAATGTTCCAATACAGGAAGCCAGAAGGTAAATTTCCATTATCTAAGTGGCTCGATTCAGTGCACCCTGATGACCGTGAAAAAGTAGAGCTAAGTCTGAATAAAAAACTCAAGGACACTCTAACTAATAAATGGTACGAGGAATATCGTTTTAAAACTGCTCAGGGAGAATACCGGGATGTCATGGAAAATGGATATATTCTTAGGGATGAGTTCGGGAAGGCAAAAAGAATGATTGGTGTGCTTCGCGATGTGACCAGGCTACGTGAATATGAGAAAGAACTTGAAAGTGCGAATGAAAGATACCGCTTTGCCACCAAGGCTACATCAGATGCTATTTGGGATTACAATGCCGAGGATGGAAGTGTATTTTGGGGTGCAGGTTTTGAAAATTTATTTGGATATAAACTCAAAGATTTAAAGCCAGACCTTAGCCGGTGGTATGAAAATATTCATCCCGAGGATCGCGAAAGAATTGATAAAAGCTTTCAGGAGGCAATAAATGACAATACTGAGATTTGGGAAGAAGAGTATAGGTTTAAAAATATTCATGGGCAATATTTAGACGTTTTTGACAGGGGTTTTATAGTTAGGGATAAAAAGGGAAAAGCCAAACGAATGGTTGGAGCAA
>DATFJA010000051.1:0-18049 GCA_035269545.1 Salegentibacter sp. | reverse complement strand
AGAATAAAGATAAAATAAACGGGACGGTAAAGTTTATATTTCAACCCGCCGAGGAAGGTCCGCCACCGGGCGAGGAAGGCGGTGCCTCTCTAATGATTAAAGAAGGAGTATTAAAAAATCCCGATGTAGATGCAATTTTCGGGCTTCATATTAACTCGGAAACAACGGTAGGAACCATTCGTTATAAACCGGAAGGCACTATGGCCGCGGTAGAACGCTTTGTGATAAATGTAAAAGGAAAACAAACACACGGCTCTGCTCCCTGGAGCGGTACTGACCCTATTTTGATTTCAGCAAAAATCATAGATGGCTTACAAAGCATAATTAGCCGGGAATCTAAACTGGTAGATGCCGCGGCCGTAATTACTGTAGGAAAGATAACAAGCGGCGTTCGCTTCAATATTATTCCTGAAACCGCTGAAATGATTGGAACCATAAGAACACTGGATCCAGACATGAAAACTTTAATTCTAAAAAGAATGAACGAAATGGTTCCGGCTATTGCTAAAGCCTATGGCGGGGAAGCCAGTGTTGAAATTCAAAATAATACCGCGATTACTTATAACGACCCGGAATTAACGAGTAAAATGCTTCCTACCTTGCAAAATATTGCAGGAGCAGAAAACGTGATTTTAGCAAAAGCTACCACCGGCGGGGAGGATTTCTCCTTTTTTCAGGAAGAAGTACCTGGTTTTTACTATTTCCTTGGTGGAAAACCTTTAGATTCAGATGAACCGGCACCTCATCATACGCCTGACTTCTTTATAGATGAGAGCGGTATGTTACTCGGGGTTAAAACCATGTCTCAATTAGCCATAGATTACCTAAAACAATAATTTCGAAAATATTTTTGAGTTTTTAGCATCGATTGAATGGTGGGGATGGATCCTGATTTTAATTGTTTTGAGGGAAGAACTTGCAAAATTTATGAAAACTAAACGTGGGCCGGATTTTATCACTATAGATGGTGGTGAAGGCGGCACTGGTGCAGCACCGCCTAGTTTCGCCGATCACGTTTCGCTTCCCTGGATCTATGCCTTTACCGATGTTTATCAAATATTTTTGAACCATGGAATTACCAATAGAATTGTATTTATTGGCAGTGGTAAACTTGGTTTCCCGGCACAGGCTGCTATGGCATTTGCACTCGGCGTAGACTGTATAAATGTTGCACGGGAAGCGATGATGAGTATTGGCTGCATACAGGCTCAATCCTGCCACAATAATACCTGCCCTACCGGCGTTGCTACACAAAATAAATGGCTGCAGGCAGGCATTAACATTGAAGATAAATCAAGAAGAGTAAATTATTACTTTACGAAATTTAGAAAAGAGCTGCTGGAAATTACACACGCTTGTGGTTATGAACATCCATCTCAGTTTACCATGGACGATGTGGAGATAAATCTAAGCGACAAGAACCTGGCAAAAACCCTGGCGACCACTTTTTCTTATCACAAAGAAAAAGTACCTTTCGACGGAATTAAAGCACATATGGATTGCCCACATTTGGGTGGAATACACAAACAAAAAGAAGTTGAAACCAAAGAGGCAGAAACCGAAGAAACTGCGCCTCACAATAAAAACCAATGAACCAAATAGAGCTTTCACAATTATTATTGGCAATTTTACCCGCACTTATTGTGGGCGTAGTAGCCTTTTATTTTTTTAGTTCCTACAACAAAAATGAAGAGAACAGGAGAAATTTTCTCTTGCACCGGGAAGCCCAGAGAACCGCGCTTCCACTTAAATTACAGGCCTACGAAAGGATGACCCTCTTTTTAGAACGAATTTCTCCCGGTAAAATCTTATTCAGGGTAAAACCAAATTCTGATAATAAAGAAGCTTACGAACAATTATTGATCAAGACTATTGAACAGGAATTTGAGCATAACCTGGCACAACAGATCTATCTTTCTACAGAATCCTGGGATTATATAAAAACAGCTAAAAACGCTACCATAGGTATAATTAGAAAAGCAAACCAACAAGAAGGTGTAACCAACGCCGATAAATTAAGGGAGATAATCTTAAAAAATCTCATAGATAAACAATCCCCCACCGAAGCTGCTATTGCTTATCTAAAAAATGAAGTAAAACGCTTTATTTAAAACAAACCGAAAAAACCTTTTTTTTGGGTAGCCAGGTACTGTAAATGCTTTTCTTTAGCATGATCATAACCTTGCTGCCACCATTCACCCATCAACTTCTTATTGAAGACCAGGGAGTTTTCTGTTAGTTTTGTAGGTGTATAATAGGTATTCAATTTTACCTTTTTATTTAACGCGGCAAGTTTTCCCTCTACGATATCGTGGTATTCTACCTGGTCCAGTAAAAACCCAAAAAGATTGATCATTAAAGAGAATGGGTTTTTCCCCAGCACTTTATTGTATTCCATATTTTCGGCTTCGAGAATTATAGCGTCAACCTCTGTAGCGCCACGTTTTATAGCTTCTCGAATAGGCACTACGCACCCCAATCCTCCATCGGCATATTCAAAGCCGTCTTTTTTGGCCAAACTCATAAAAGGAATGTAATTACAGCTTATCCAAATCCAATCACAAAAGTCATCGTAAGTAAAATCGTTAATAGACTTATATTCTACACGGTTTTTAGACAAATTAGAAACGGTTACCACCACATCTTCTACCTGGTTTTTGAGCTTGTCAAAATCTTCTTCCGAAAAATTGCGTCTTATATGTTTTCTTAAATTTTGACTTTCTCCAAATGTCCTTTTCTTCCGAATAAATTGCCAAAACGTATTAAAATAATTAATAGTCACATACTCCCGACCTTCTTTACGCTTTACCACAAATGGATTTACACTAAAAATCTTGCGCTGATTTACATTCGTGTAGATATCGTAAACCTTATCTATATTTCCCATAGCAAGGTGTGGAATTAGTAAACTTCCGGTAGAAGTACCAAGAAATAAATCGTATTCCTTGCCTTCTTCCTGAATTAAATACTGGGCAACGCCGCCTGCAAAAGCGCCTTTACTGCCCCCTCCTGATATTACCAGTGCACGCATTAAGGTTCTATTTGGTTAATTTCCTCGATTTTCTCTTTGGCATAAGTATAGCCGGTTTTCCACCAGGATTTCATTTGCTTCTCATCAAAAATAAGGGAATTGGTAGTCAATACCGTAGGTGTGTAGTAAAAATTTATGGTCGTATCTTTATTGGCTGCCGCAAATTTCCCAATTTGAATATTTTGCTTCTCTATTCTATCTAGCATAAACCGAAACAAATTAGTGATCAATCCAAAAACGTTTTTGGATGGCATTCTATTATAAAAAGTTGCCTCGGTTTGCAAAATTACTGCGTCAATATGTGTTGCTCCCCGTTTTATTGCTTCTTCTATAGGCACCATAGTTCCCAGACCACCATCGGCATATTCACAACCATCTTTTTGCACAAGGCTCATAAAAGGAGTGTAATTACAGGAAATCCAAATCCATTCACAAAATTCTTCGTATTCGAATTCCTTGATCGATTTATACTCTACGGTATTAAGGGAAATATTAGAAACAGTAACCACAATATCCTTACCACTGGATTTTAAGCTTAAAAATTCATCTTCGGTTAAGGTATTTTGAATGAGCTTTTTCAAGTTTTTACTTTCACCAAAGGTTTTTTTCCCCTGAATAAAATTACGAATTACATTAAAGTGATTAATGCTTATTTGATCGTAGCCATGGCGTCGTTTAATAAGAAAAGGGCGATTGCTAAAAATACTGGCCTGATTTACCGAAGTATAGGTCTCTTTTATCTTTTCGCATTTATTTAATGCGAGATGAGAAATAAGCAAACTGCCGGTAGATGTTCCCAAATAGAGATCGTAATCGCGTTTTAATTCTTCAATTAAATATTGGGCAACGCCACCGGCAAAAGCGCCTTTGCTACCTCCACCAGATATTACCAATGCCCGCATTAATTAGAGTTTAGTTTGCAAATAATCCCGTTCTTTTTGGGAAAGACGATCATCTAAAGCTAAGAATTTTTGCCGATATTCTTCCTTCTTTAGCAACTCGGCCAGCAATTGCCTGCTATAATCCCTAAACCTATGCGCATGATGCTGTGTTCCCTGCATTAGATCCAGTAAGTTTTGAGTAGTGAAACTATTTATTTGGTATAAATAACCAAAAGCGTTTTCCCTTACTTCTATGGGAAAGTGAGTTGCTGTATAGCCAGAAAGTTCTTCAAAAGTTTCCTGTTGTTTCGCAGGCTCATAATCTGGCGTTATAAGGTTTAAGGTTAGCCAGAGCATTCGCACATTTTTATTGGTAAATCCGGTGACATCCCTGGTTCTATCTAAATATCCGGAAACATCCTGCGGAAAATTCATCCATAATTTTAATAGCGCTAATTCTTGTGTGAGATAAGACTCATCTTCAAGCAAAGACTCGAATTCACTTTTGAGTTGCTTCGGAATTCTTTCCATACTGCTGGCAATAGCCTGGCGCACATAAATATTATTGGTTTCAAATGCTTTTTTATAAAGGTTTATCGCTGTTTCTGAAGTTTGATCTGCTAATTGGTAAACCACTTCCTGCCCGGTATAATCACTTACCGGAAAATCCAAAGCCGCACTTAACAGCTCTTCTTTTTTCTCCAGCGGAGTTTCTCTTAGAGCCAGAATTTCTAAATGCTTCTTTATAAATTCAGAATTTTTTAAAGAATTTAAGGCCGCAAATCCTTGAAAAGCGGTTTGGTTTAACCACTTGGCCATAAAATCGGACAAATCCAAATTAGCGGCTGCTTCAACTTCGGCTATAAAGTTACTGGTGGTGGCGGTTTTAAATTTATATTGTTCCAGGTAATTCTTTACCGCTGTGTTAAAGGCTTCTTTACCCACTTTTTCTCTCAAAATATGCAAAGCCCAGGCTCCTTTTTGATAATAGGTAAGCGAACTCGCGTTAGCTTTAGTTACCTTTTCGCCTTTTCCCTGATCGCTTAATTCCTTTAATTGCTCGGCAGATTGATAGAGCTTCCAGTAATAATAATCGTCTCCAAAAATTTCCCGTTCTGCCAGTAAAGCATAAAAAGTGGCAAAACCTTCGTGTAACCAATGATCGTTCGCTGTCTCTGCAGTTACCAAATTCCCAAACCATTGGTGAGCCATTTCGTGTGCATTTACGCTTACATAATTTCGATCTTTAAAAGCTATAGAATCGGTGATAAAAGCGTGATCAAAAATAGTTGCAGCAGTATTTTCCATCCCGGAATATAGAAAATCGCGTACCGGGGCCTGTTTATAATTTTGCCACGGATAAGCCACGCCGATTTCACTTTCCAGGAAATCAAAAATCTGTTTGGTATGTCGATAAGTAGGCTCTAATTTATCTTCTTCGGAAACCGGCATATAAAATTGCAATGCAACTCCTGAAGAAGATTCGGTTTCCTCCATTAAATAATTTCCCACAGCAAAAGCCAGCAAATAGCTACTCATAGGCCGCTGCATATCAAAACTCCATTTTTTTAAAGAATCGTTTCGAGAAGTAGCTGTGAGTTCACCATTCGCCATCACTTCCAGGTTTTCAGGAAATTGATACGAAATATCAAACTCAACTTTTTCTCGCTGATCGTCAAAAGACGGCAACCAATTGGAAGTATATCTTCCCTGCCCTTGCGTCCAGACTTGCTTTGGTGCATCTATAGAATCAGCAAGCTCCCAGTTGATAAAATAAACTGCTTTCTTTGGTTCTACTGAATATTTCAGTTGAAGGGTATTGTTTTTCGAAGGTAAAAATTCATTCTTTATCCAAATGCGCTGCCCGGTATTTCTAAAAGCTACCGATTCTTCGTTCAGTATAACCTCCTCAAAGTTCATATTCCTGGCATCTACGTAAAACGAATCTATGCTTTTTAGAATCTGAAAATTATATTCTATTGTACCGGAAACACGTTTTTCCTGCGGAAGAACCCGGATTTCGGCTTCAGCTTTTTTAAAATCTATGCTATTTATTTGATCCAGCGAATCTGCTAACGGCGACTGGCTATAGGTGATGCTACTAAAACAAAATAGGAGGATAAAAAGGGGATGTTTCATAATAAAAATCTACAGTTGCAAATTACGAAAACTTCATAAAATTCTGGCTTCAGAAAAATTCAGGTTTATTTTTATTTTAAATTCAACCTAAAAAAGCTGATTTTAATATCTTCGTTTTCATGAACGCTAATATTCTGCAAACACCCATAGATTACCTAAAAGGAGTTGGCCCAAATCGTGCCGATCTACTGCGGAAAGAACTTGGCATTCATACCTACCAGGATCTATTGAATTTCTTCCCTAATCGTTATCTCGATAAAACCCGTTTTTATAAAATAAACGAATTACAACGAAATTCAGCTGAAGTTCAGGTGGTTGGAAAAATCACCCATATAAGAAGTGTAGAACAAAAACGCGGCAAGCGACTGGTAGCAGATTTTATAGACGACACCGGAAAAATGGAACTCGTTTGGTTTCGTGGCCAAAAATGGATTCGGGAGAATTTAAAGATCAATACGCCTTATGTGATCTTTGGAAAGACCAATTGGTTTAACGGCCTTTTTAGTATGCCACATCCTGAAATGGAATCGGTGGAAGAATATAAAAAGCAACTGCGCACTGCGATGCAGCCTATTTATCCTTCTACCGAGAAATTAGCAAAATCGGGTATTACCAACCGTGTCATTAATAAACTGCTGCAACAGCTTTTTATTGAAACCAAAGGGAAGTTCTACGATACGCTTTCAGAAGAAATCACTTCAGAATTAAAGCTAATTCCGAAGGCAGAAGCAGTATTCAATATTCATTTTCCGCAGAGCCAGGAATTACTAACCAAAGCTCAGTTTCGGTTAAAATTTGAAGAGCTATTTTACATTCAGCTACAATTGCTTATCAAAAATATGCTGCAGAAGCAAAAAATAAAAGGTTTTGTTTTTGAAGAAATTGGGCAAAATTTTAGTGAATTCTATAGCAATCACCTGCCTTTTGAACTTACCGGCGCTCAAAAACGAGTAATCAAAGAAATTAGGGCCGATCTAGGAAGCGGCGCGCAAATGAATCGTTTACTACAGGGGGACGTAGGATCGGGAAAAACCATTGTGGCGCTAATGTCTATGTTTATCGCTTTAGACAATGATTTCCAGGCTTGCTTAATGGCCCCAACTGAAATTCTCGCAATTCAGCACTACAATGGCCTCGTAGAACTTTGCCAGGATCTAGACACCAGTATTTACCTACTTACCGGTTCTTCCAAAGCTAAAGCCAGGCGAGAAATTCACGAAAAGCTGGAAAACGGTGAAATAGATATCCTTATTGGCACCCACGCTTTGCTGGAAGACAAGGTGAAATTTAAAAACTTAGGCCTCGCTGTTATAGACGAACAACACCGATTTGGCGTGGCGCAAAGGGCAAAACTATGGCGAAAAAACCAGGTACCACCACATATCTTGGTAATGACAGCCACACCAATTCCCCGAACTCTGGCAATGAGTCTTTATGGCGATTTAGACATTTCGGTAATAGATGAATTACCACCGGGCAGAAAACCTATTAAAACCGTACATCGCTACGATAGTAACCGCCTTAAAGTTTTCGCTTTTATAAAAGATGAAATAAAAAAAGGCCGCCAGGTTTATGTGGTCTATCCATTGATCCAGGAATCGGAAAAAATGGACTATAAAGATTTAATGGATGGTTATGAAAGTATTACCCGCGAATTTCCAGATGAACAAATTTCTATAGTTCACGGTCAGATGAAATCAGACGCCAAAGATTATGAAATGGATCGTTTTGTACGGGGCGAAACTCAAATTATGGTCGCCACCACCGTAATTGAAGTTGGAGTGAATGTTCCGAATGCAAGTGTCATGATAATTGAAAGTGCCGAGCGATTTGGCCTTTCCCAACTCCACCAGCTTAGGGGCCGTGTAGGCCGTGGTGCCGAACAGAGTTTCTGCATTTTAATGACGGGACACAAATTATCTAACGACAGTAAAACCAGGCTGGAAACTATGACCGCCACTAATGACGGTTTCGAAATTGCCGAAGTTGATTTAAAATTACGTGGCCCAGGCGATATTATGGGCACCCAGCAAAGCGGTGTTTTAAATCTGAAGATAGCCGATATTGTAAAGGATAACGATATCCTAAAATTGGCGCGACATCATGCAATGAGAATTTTAAAGGAAGACCCCAGCCTCTCTCTCGAAAAAAATAAAGTACTTCGTTTTACCTATGCACAAGTTGCAAAACATAAGAATATCTGGAATTATATTAGTTAGAAATCATTTTTTAATAAAAATGCTCTACTGAATTTCCCTTGATTTTCGCCAAAATAAAAATGAATTGCCTAAGTTTCCTCAAGGCTCCCTTCCTAGTAACATTAAGGCTTTCCGCAAAAAAAACCAAACAAATAATTGATTTTTAGATTTTAACACCTCTTGTATTAAAATCATTTCCTCACATTATTACGTAAATTTAGAGGATAACCAAAACTCGAGATATTATGAAGGAGGGAATAGTTTTTAGAAGATTAATAAGCTTAATGCTTATTTTATGCGGTGGCCTACTGTTTGCTCAGGAAAACAATGACAAAGCTCTAGAAGAGAAATTGTATGAAGAGTATAAAAGTAATGGACTGGAAGAAGCCATGAAAATGTACGAAAAGCATAAAACTGCAGAATACGAAGGCTTGCAGGAACCTTTAAATCTACTGGGGTACAAGTTGATGATGGAGGATAAAGACCTGGAAACTGCAGAGCAAGTTTTTAAGGCACAGATTGATGAATATCCAGAGCACGCCAATCCTTATGACTCTTACGGCGATCTATTGCTTGAAAAAGGAGAAAATGAGAAGGCTAAAGAAAATTTTAAAAAAGCTGCAAAGCTAGCGGAAAACATAGAAGATGAAGCCGAAAAAACTCAAATGAAGGAAGCTTCGCTTTCAAAATTAGCACGTTTAGAAAATAAACATCGTAAGTTAGATTTTCTCGCGGGAGATTGGGAAATCACACAAACAGGCTATAGAGACGGCCAGGCAATGGATGTTCCAAAAAGCACACAAAAAATAACTTACTTACCCGGAGAATCGGTTTTAAGATTAAGCCATACCAGAGAAGGAAATACTCCATGCTGTGAAAGAATAGTAGCTTATGATGCTATGGATGACACTTACCAAATGGCTTACGTTAGTGCAGTCAATCCTAATGGCATTCAGATTTCTGATCTTTCTATAAAAGAGAAAGGCGATGGGGAATTTGAATTCATGGAAGACTACACCCAGAATAATGAAAAAAAACAAGCCAAGCACGTAATCCTAAAGAAGGATAAAGACCATATAGAATGGAATGTCTATATGCCAAAAGAAGGTGGCCAGGATTGGGAACTTGTAAATAAAATGGAGTTTAAAAGAGAAGCTTAATTATTGGTTTAAGTTTAATTAGCGTTTGAAAGGAGCAACTGAGATTGCTCCTTTTTTTTATAACTTTTGCCGAAATAATCCATCAAAACTTCGGGGCAATTATTGGAAATATGAATCAGAAATTTATTTTTTCAATTGAAGCAAACCTCAAAGCATATAAATCTCGATTATCGAGTAAAATTAAAATTTGAAATTATGCCAAAACTATTCGTAATACTATCTTTGCGAACTGAAAATATTGAGACATGAAAATTTCATATAACTGGCTTAAACAATTCATTAAACTTCCTGAAGCTCCAGAAGCTACAGGAGAACTACTTACCGATCTTGGACTTGAGGTGGAAGGCCTTGATAAATTTCAGAGCATTAAAGGTGGTCTTGAAGGGATAGTAGTTGGTCACGTTCTAGAATGCAAAAGTCATCCCAATGCTGATAAATTGCAACTTACCAATGTAGATCTGGGAAATGGTGAGCAGGTACAAATTGTTTGTGGAGCACCAAATATTGCAGCAGGACAAAGGGTTCCTGTAGCTACTATTGGCACTACCCTTTACGATGAAAATGGAGAAGCCTGGCCTATTAAAAAAGGTAAGATTAGAGGTGAAGCCAGCTTTGGAATGATTTGTTCTGAAAAAGAAATTGGTTTTGGGCAGAGTCACGAAGGAATTATGGTGATGAAAGATGATCTTATTCCCGGAACTCCCGTAGCCGAAATTTTTGATGTAGAAAACGACCAGGTTTTCGAAATTGGCTTAACGCCAAACCGTGCCGATGCCATGAGCCATTGGGGCGTTGCCAGGGATCTGAAAGCCGGATATACGCAGCAAGGAAAAAGTTTAGAACTTATAACTCCGTCGGTTAGTAGTTTTCATGTAGATAATAGAAGTCTTAAGATCCAGATTCAGGTAGAAGATTCTGCACTTGCTCCAAGATATTGCGGAGTAACAATTTCCGGACTTAAGGTTGAAGAATCTCCAAAATGGCTTCAGAATAGATTAAAGGCAATAGGCCTTGGCCCAAAGAATAATGTGGTAGATGCAACTAATTACGTAATGCACGAGCTTGGGCAGCCTTTACACGCTTTTGATGCAGGAAAAATTGCCGGGAATGAAATCAACGTAAAAACTCTAAAAAAAGGTACAAAATTCACCACCTTAGATGATGTAGAGCGCGAACTTCATGAAGAAGATCTTATGATCTGTGATGCTAATAAACCGTTGTGTATTGCCGGTGTATTTGGTGGAGCCACTAGCGGAGTTACCTCAGCTACCACACAAATTTTCCTGGAAAGCGCTTATTTTAACCCAGTAAGTGTTAGAAAAACTGCTAAAAGACACGCCTTAAATACCGATGCTTCTTTTAGATTTGAACGAGGAATTGATCCTAACATAACCGAATATGCTTTAAAACGCGCCGTGCTTTTAATTACTGAAATTGCCGGTGGGGAAGTAACCAGTGATATTGATGATCTTTATCCAAAGAAAATTGAAGACTTCCAGGTTTTTCTAACTTTTGATAAAGTAAATAAGCTAATTGGTGAAAACCTTCAGCAGGAAACCATTAAATCTATACTCGCTTCGCTTGAAATTCGTGTAAATAATGTTACCGAAACCGGGATGGGTCTAACTATTCCATCTTACCGCGTAGATGTTCAACGCGAAGCTGATGTAATTGAAGAGATCTTAAGAGTTTACGGCTACAACAATATTAAGTTTGGCGAGAAGCTAAATGCTTCAGTAGCCAATTCTTCTAAATTTGAAGATTATCGACTTCAAAATTTAATTGCAAATCAATTAGTGGGACAGGGTTTTTACGAAACGATGGCTAACTCATTAACCACACCAGCATATACCGAATTAAGTGAGCAATTGAATGCTTCCCAAAATGTAAAAATGCTTAATCCTTTAAGTCAGGATTTATCGGTTTTACGCCAATCTATGTTGTATTCTGGTTTAGAATCTGTGAGCTATAATATAAATAGAAAACGCAGTGACTTAAAATTATTTGAATTCGGAAAAACTTATCATGATTTTAACGGTAGCCGCGTAGAGAACAAACATCTTTCTATTTTTATTAGTGGAAACCGAAATGCAGAGCGTTGGAACTCAACCTCGGGAAGAACAGATTTCTTTTTATTGAAAGGTGTTATTCAATCTATTTTTCAAAGGTTAGGCATTGAAAATTTAAAACCTTCCGAAGTAAAATCTGATGTATTTTCTGAAGGGCTTATTTTTTCTTCAGCAAAAAATAATTTAGTTGCATTTGGGGTAATTCGCAAGAAAGTATTGAAGCATTTTGATATTGAACAGGAGGTATTATATGCCGATTTTAACTGGGATGCCTTATTGGAAGTTACCAAGGCCAGAAAGACCAGCTTTAGCGCTATTCCTAAATATCCTGCAGTTAGACGTGATTTTGCTCTGTTATTAAATAACAATGTTTCTTATGAAGAAATTGAGCAAATCGCCCTAAAAACAGAGAAAAAACTTCTTAAAGAAGTAGATCTTTTTGATGTTTACCAGGGAAAAAATCTACCGGAAGGAAAGAAAAGTTATGCGGTAAGTTTTAAGTTTCAGGATGAAAATAAAACCCTTACCGATAAGCAGGTAGATAAAATGATGAAAAAGCTTCAGCACAGATTTGAAGAAGAACTTCAAGCTGAATTGAGGTAATACTATATAAAATTGGCTGTTTAATACTCCTAACGTCACTCTGAACTTGTTTCAGAGTCTAAGCTAAATTGAACTTAGCTCGGGTTAGAACCTGGAATAAATTCAGGTTGACGTAAAATGGAAATTTAAACAGCCAATTTTTATTTTCTGCTAAAGAAAATTATGGAAAGTCTTTAAAAATTTCATCTACATAATCTCTTATATCTCTTTCCATTCTTTTTGAACCAATTTCCTCATCGGCGGTTCCACGCCATAAAATTTGATTAGTTCTTCTGTCTATTAGATCTATAACAATAGTTTTTTCTTTGTAAGGAAGTTGTTTAACCTTCTCAGCTGCCGTAATTCGCTGCACGGTGAAATAATTGTCGTAGGTATAATCTTCATAATATGGTCCAATATAAAGCCCGGGGCGATAATATGAAAAATTAGTGTAAACAGGATCAGCATTTACATCTACTATTCTTTCATCGAACATTGCGTGAATGTACACTAAAACATCTGGCCTGCTATTGTCTATAGCATAACCCTCGCTGGACATATTATTATTTACTGTAGATATGATAGTCTCATAAATGCGGTTGTTGTCGTAACCCGTATCTTTAATCGTATCTTTATTAGGTAAATAGGAGTACGTATTGTACTTCTCTAATTTTCTGGCGGAGTCTTTAGAAATATTGCTTCCAGAACCACAGGACAGCATAAAAGCTCCCGCAATAATTATTGTAATAAATAGTTTTACTCTTCTCATAAACTTTGATTTTCATTCAAAATAAGCCTTCCTCCAGAACTAGGAAAAGGATATAACATATTTGATATTTAATTAACAAAAAAGAGCGGCCTTATAGACCGCTCTTCAATTCTTCTTTTTCTATAGCAATTATTTCCCCGGTAATACTACTGTATCAATAACATGGATAACGCCATTGGACTGATTTACATCTGTCTTCGTTACTGTGGCCACATGACCAACTTCATCTTTTAGCTTTACCTTACCATCTTCCATCATAGCATAAAGCTTTCCGCCTTGCACGGTTTCAAATGTAGCTTTTCCGTTACCCCTTTTAATAGCGGCAACAACATCTTTCGCTTTGAAATCGCCTGCAATTACATGGTAAGTAAGAACAGCTTGTAATTTCTCTTTATTCTCCGGCTTCAAAAGACCTTCTACTGTTCCTGATGGTAATTTTTCGAAAGCTGCGTTAGTTGGTGCAAATACGGTAAAAGGACCTTCGCTTTGTAAAGTTTCCACTAAACCGGCAGCTTTTACTGCAGCTACCAAAGTAGTGTGATCGTTAGATTGCGAGGCATTCTCTACAATATTTTTGCTTGGATACATCTCTGCACCACCAACCATAGTAGATCCGTTTTGGGCCATTAAAGTCCCACCAATGAATAGGAAACAAAAAATTCCTAATAGTTTTAAATTTCTCATAACAATATTTTTTTTTAAAATGATTTATTAAATAAACGAGATTTTAAGCGCTTCAGTTTTTATTAATACTCGATTTAGCATTTAATTAAAACTCGTTTATTTTAATTTTTGTCTAATTTAATCTTATTTTTGTTAAACAGTATTTAAAAATATCTAATTAGTATAGTTTTAACATCGAGACGTTCAGATTAAAAAATAGGATTGCAGGAATCATCTTAATTACTTAATTTAGTGACAGATGCTAAAGAAAAAGAAAATGAAAATGAAGTTGAATTTAAATTTGCCACGCACCAACTTGGAAGTGCAGTTGCAAAAATCTCGTGAAAAAAGGATTTCCCCTGAAAACATTTTACAACAAGTTCAAGATATCTTTCAAGCAGAAACAAGAAAGGACGATGAAATTTTAAAGGAAATTCAGAACGGAGACTCCGGTTTTAATAATTTTAATCTGGACCTTTTAGAAAGTGGTAGAATTTTTCATCTCTCAGACATTGAGAAGCTCTGCATTGATTATCGCCTTCGGTTTTTAGACAGTACTTATTTTAAGGGAAAAATTCCATACGAAGCACTTTCCAGGATCAAGGCTTTGGAAAAAGAACAACAAATAACTCTGAAAGGTTTTAAAATTGTAGCTCCTTCTAAACTATTCAAATTAGAAAATGCCGACGATCCCTTACTATTTGCTCCCATGGGGAACAATTATTTTTACTTAATCCATAAATGGGGCAATGATTTACATCCTTTTAGGAAATTGATAATGTGGCCTTTTAAACATCTAGAAAATTTTATTGTCCTTCTGCTTGTACTTAGCCTTTTAATTGCGCTATCAATTCCCGACGGACTGTTCTCACCACAACAGACTACCACACAATTTTTAATGATTTTTTTCTTTGCTTTTAAATGGGTTGCGGGCTTATCTATTTTCTTCGGATTTAAAAAAGGAAAGAATTTTAGTTCTGCTATTTGGAGAAGTAAATACTATAATGCCTAGAACGTTAAACTCTGTATAAAATAGCCATTAAGCTATATTATACTTTGTATTTTAGATAGTATAAAACTATAAATTATGAGTTCAGACGAATCTTACGAACGAGTATATACAGGTTCTGAAACCAACGTACAGTACCTTCAGGAACTTTTTGGCAAATCAGGAATTTCCTCCAGGGTTAGAAACGATTTTGATTCAGGCTTACGTGCCGGATTTGGTGGTGGCTTGCCAGGACAGGTGCAACTATTTGTAGCAAAAAATCATTACGATGAAGCTTTAAAAATTGCAAAATCAACCTTCCCAAAAGATTATACAGATGAATAACCTCAAAGGAGGAAAACGAAATAAATGGTATCTAATATTGGGAGTTATTTTTCTGGTATACGGCACCTACCGGCTATATACTCATCTAATTGCAGAGAAAACAGATAATTTTGGATTAATTCTCGCAGTAGGTTTTATAGTTTTCGGGATCTACGACTTATTTAGATATTTTAGAAAAGTGTAGAAAATAAAATTATATAAAAGAAAAAGGTCATTTCTTTAAAAATGACCTTTTTTATTTGAGTTTAGCTTATTACCAACTTATTACCGCGCTTGCCCAGGTAAATCCACTGCCAAAGGCCGCTAAAACTACAACATCTTCATCTTTAATTTTTCCCTTTTCCCATGCTTCACATAAAGCAATAGGAATAGATGCTGCAGTAGTATTCCCGTATTTTTGGATATTATTATAAATCTGCTCATCACTTAATTTAAATTTCTGCTGTACATATTGTGAAATTCGCAAATTAGCCTGGTGCGGAATCAACATATCAATATCTTTAACTTCGAGTCCGTTGGCTTTTAAACCTTCCATAATTACTTCAGAAAATCGCTGAATCGCATTTTTGAAAACAAATTGACCATTCATATATGGATAATATGGAATATCATCTCCCTGCGGATTTTCAGCAATAATTTCAGGAACCCAGTGTTCTGTACTCGGGCCTTTTAAAGAAAGCTCTAAAGCATGTTTACCTTCTGAATGTAAATGAGTAGAAAGGATCCCCTCACCATTGTGATCGCTCCTTGTTAAAACCACTGCACCTGCACCATCACCAAAAATAACAGACACTGAACGGCCACGTGTAGTAAAATCTAGACCACCACTATGGTTCTCGCTACCAATAACCAATACATTTTTGTACATCCCGGTCTTTATAAATTGATCGGCAGTGGAAAGGCCGTAAATAAATCCGCTACATTGATTTCTCACATCTAAAGCAGGACAGGTATTTATATCTAACATCTCCTGGACCTGCACCCCGCAACCAGGAAAATAGTAATCTGGACTTAGCGTTGCAAAAACAATTAGATCTATATCATCTTTATCAATTTTTGCACGTTCAATAGCAATTTTAGCGGCTTTCACCCCCATAATAGCGGTGGAATTGCCATCCCCCTTTTTGATATGCCGACGTTCCTTAATACCGGTCCTTTCCTGAATCCATTCATCATTGGTATCCATAATTTTCGCCAAATCATCGTTGGTAACAACATTTTCTGGCACATAACTTCCAACTCCGGCTATTTTAGATTGATACATATTCTATTGTTTAGTATATTTAGACTTTAGTCAATTTAAATTTAAGCATTTAATAAAAAACGGGTCCGCAATATAGTAAAGATTAACATTACTGCGATTATACCCCCTTTTTATTTTCATTTCCAAAAACCACAATCTTATGAGAAAAATTATTTTAAGTCTTTTCAGTCTAATACTGAGTTTTCCTGCCCTTTTTGCGCAGGAAGATCTAACCTACCAGAAACCACCTGAAGAAATCCTTGAACTGGTAGATGTCCCATTAGCTCCCTCAACAATTTTAGATAGCGATGGTGAAATGATGGTATTTTTATATCGCGATCAATATAAATCTATTGCTGAACTTAGTGAAGAGGAACTTAGACTTGGCGGGTTAAGAATCAACCCGGTAACTAATATTAGTAGCCGTGCGAGGTATTATAATAACCTTGAAGTTAAACCTATTGATGCAGAAACTGCAACCCAGGTAAAAGGCTTACCCGAGAATGCTCGCTTAGCAAATTTTAGCTGGTCGCCTGATGAAACCAAAATAGCTTTTACACATACTACCAATTTTGGCGTAGAACTTTGGGTAATGGATCTTGAAGAAGCCCAGGCCAGGAAATTGACAGAAGCTAATCTTAACGCGAATATGCGCGATGTGATTAATTGGTTTAAAGATAATTCTTCGGTTTTAGTCAAAATGCTTCCTGATGATCGAAAGGATCTAATCAATACCGAAACTGCTATTCCAACAGGACCTACAGTTTCAGTAAGTGATGGAAAAGAAGCCCAAAACCGCACCTACCAGGATTTACTTAAAAATCCCAACGACGAATATAATTTTGAGCAATTAGCTCGTTCAGAATTAGTAAAAGTAAATTTAGACGGCACTTCAGAGAAATGGATGGACGCTAAAATGTACAGTAACGTTTCATTCTCTCCAGACGGGGATTACGTAATGGTAAATCACATTAAGACGCCATTTTCTTATTTGGTTCCTTATTACAGATTCCCTTCGGAAACAAATATTTACTCCACTAACGGAGATTTAGTAAGCCAGGTAAATGACGAGCCTTTATTAGAAGACCTACCGAAAGGTTTTATGTCTACTCAAACGGGACGAAGAAACGTACAATGGCGCAGCGATAAACCTTCAACATTGGTTTACGTAAAAGCCCTGGATGAAGGTGACCCCGAAGTAGAAGTTGATTTTAGAGATGAAGTTTTTGTTTTGGAAGCTCCATTTAAAGGTGAAGGAAATTCTATTCTGAAAACTCAAGACCGTTTTTCTGGAATTACCTGGGGAGATGATGAAATCGCTATTGCCTACGATTACTGGTGGAATACACGGAATACAAAAACCTACGTGTTCAATCCATCAGATGCTGAAGAAGAACCCGAAATTATCTTTGACAGGAATTATCAGGATCGTTACAGCGACCCGGGAAGTTTTGTGACTACGAAAAATGATTATGGACAGAGTATTTTAAAACTGGATGGTGAAGATGCTTTTCTGCTTGGTGCTGGTTATAGCGAAGAAGGGCAATTTCCTTTTGTAGATAAAATTGACCTCGAAGATGGCGAAACAGAGCGCCTCTACCAATCTGAATATAACGATAAGAAAGAAACTCTTGTAGAGGCTTTAGATATAGAGGACGGTGAAATTTTAGTAAGAATAGAGTCAGCCACAGAATATCCTAATTATTATATTCGAGATATAGATGATAAAGATGATCTTACACAGATTACTTCTTTTGAAAATCCCTTTAAAAGTCTTGAGAATGTAAGTAAAGAAGTAATTACTTATGAACGCGAAGATGGATTGGAACTAAACGCAACACTTTATCTTCCTGCTGGATTTGACAAAGAAAATCCTGAAAAACATCCTATGATCGTTTGGGCTTACCCAAGAGAATACAAGGATAAAAATTCAGCTTCGCAGAATACTTCAAATGCCAACGATTTCACTTATCCTTATTAT
>DATFJA010000050.1:0-7675 GCA_035269545.1 Salegentibacter sp. | reverse complement strand
TACCTATAATATTGTAGTAGAGAAGAATTTCAATTTCGAGGATATCGTAGTTCAGAAGTTTAATAATGTGTTACTGGTCAACAATAATCCGGAGACTAATGGCGGCTATAACTTTGTAAGTTACCGTTGGTATAAAGATGGTTCAGTAATCGGGAATGGTCAATATTATTCTGCAGGAGATAATGTCGATGACCAGTTGGATGCGAATAGTTCCTACTATGTAGTATTGGAAACCGAGGCTGGAGAATTTTTAAGAACCTGTATTTCTGCTATCCAGTTAAGGAGTTCTTTAAATGTTGCTTTAGCACCAAACCCGGTAAGTTCCGGAGGAACTATGGAGCTTTTTGCAGATTTCCCTAAGAATGAACTTGAGAGCATGAATCTTTCGATACATAATCTTAACGGAATGCTTATTAAGCAAATGAAATCGAATAGCAAGAGTACAAGCATAGCTTTACCATACAATCTTGAAATGGGAGTCTATATTCTTAAAATTGAAACTAAGAATATTCGTAAATCTCTCAAATTCATCATAAAATAAGGCCGCTTTGTACTTTTTGAAAATTACTTTAAAAGATTAAACATATATATGAAAACTAATAATATCAAAACAGCCACTAAGAGTGCTATTTCAGCACTTGCTATAGTACTCGCTCTCTTTAGTGTAAATGAGCAGGCTTTTGCTCAATCTAAAAATGAAGTCTCATTTTACCTGCAGGGTTCTTTTTCCAAGTTAGATTATGAAGCTTTAGGGCAGGACAGTGAAATGGAAAATGGTTTCGGCCTGGGAGCTAAGTATGCTTATTATTTAACTGAAAATTGGAGTCTTGGCACAGGTGCCGAATTACAGTATATGGAAGGCTCGATCTTTCTGCCCACTGTGCAAGGTTCTTTTATGACTCAAGACGCTGAAGCAGATGAGTTCCAATTTAGATACCGAGCTACTAATTTTGCAGAAAATCACGAGGTTTATTTCTTAAATATTCCTCTGCAAGTTCAATATGAATCCTCTGGTACGGTGAGGTTTTATACGGCTGCCGGAGTTAAAGCAGGCTTAGTTCTGACTTCAGAATATCAAAGCTCGGCTACTTCGCTTGAAACCAGCGGCTTTTATCCTCAATATGACGTGGAACTCACCAGTCCTGAATTTGCCGGATTTGGGGAATTTGGTGCTTTAAACAATGCTGAGTCTGAACTGGACCTGAAAACAAACTTTGTAGCACACTTGGAGAGTGGGGTGAAACTGATACTAGAGAACAGCCAGTCGCTTTATATGGGACTTTTTCTTGATTACGGACTAAATGATATTAAGCCTGATGCCTCAGGGACAAGGCTTATTGATTATAATGCTCAAAACCCTACAGATTTTGTCTTTGGTAGTTTGTTTTCCTCTCGAAGAGATATTAATGCATTGCAAGAGACGGATGAAGTCCGATCCTTAGCTTTTGGTTTAAAACTGCAATATGCATTTCAATTCTAAATACATTATGATATTATAAGTATATGCCCTTTCAGAAATGAAAGGGCTTTTTGTTTTAATCAGCTTAATGTTTTTGATTATCCTCTAGATAAATCAATTTTTTATATGATATTCATTGAAGGCGCAGGAAATCCTTAGGGAATTACAGAACAGAACTTTATTTATCTACTGAAAAATTAAGCAGGACCCCATCTGCTTTTTTATTTAATTTGAATTCCTACAACACTTGTTAAATATCAGTTAAAATGTTGTATCTTTATCGCTATTTTTCTGGTTATCTGCTTCTTTTTATCGACCAAAGGTTCTGAATGTTTTTAAAAAAGTCTTGATGATATAGTGTTAGATAGGCTATAGAGTCGAGTTAAAGAAGATAAGGAGAAATCGATCTGTACTTTCACTAATAATTATCCAAACTGGCGGAATGGAAGCAACTAATAATACACTACCTATTCAAGTTAAGAATGAGAAATTATCATCCGCACTAAAATTGTCGGAACAAGCTCTGGTGGCAAAAGATAAGGAGAAGAACGAACTTGCTTTAAAATTGGCTAAGGCAGTGAAAGATCTTTCTGCTGAAATAGAAGAGAAAGAAAAAAATGTAACTGAGCTAGCTAAAGTGAATAAAGAATTAGCTTTTCAGGTTCAAGAAAAAGAAAAGAAGGCTAGTGAACTGGAAGCGGTGAACAAAGAGCTGGAAGCTTTTTCTTATTCGGTTTCGCATGACCTGAGAGCTCCACTTAGAGCAATTACTGGATTTTCAGAAGTTTTATCTGCAGATTACAGTGAAGACTTAGATGAAGATGCAAAACTTTATTTTTCCGAAATAATTAGGAATGTAAAAAAGATGGGAGACTTAATTGATAATCTGTTGGACTTCTCTCGTCTTTCAAAACAAAACTTTTTTCGCGTTTCAGTAAGTGTTGAAGAAATTGTACGCGATATAATTACAGAACAGAATAATCTAGAGCCAGAAAGAGAGATAACAGTTGATATGCAGGACTTACCGGCAATTAAAGGCGATAAAAATATGTTGAAACAACTATTTTTTAACCTCATCTCTAATGCTTTTAAATATACAGGAAAGAGGGAGCGTGCTGTAATTGAGATTGGAAGCTACCTTGAAGCCGCGCAACAGGTATATTACGTAAGAGATAATGGTGCCGGGTTTGATCCCAGATATTATAATAAGTTGTTTGGGGTTTTTCAACGTTTGCATAGCAGCAATGAATTTGATGGTACCGGAGTGGGATTGGCTATTGTGCAAAAAATAGTTTCTAAACACAATGGAAAAGTATGGGCTGATGGTAAAGTAGGAGAAGGTGCTTGTTTTTATGTTTCCCTGCCCACTGATTAAAAAATTAAAAAAATTACATTTATGATAAACGATGATATCCAGATTTTGTTGGTAGAGGATGATAGATCTGATGCTATGCTCACTATTCGAGCCCTTAAGAAACACAATTTGGCCAATAATCTACTTCATTTACATGACGGTGCGCAGGCCCTCGACTTTTTATTTGGTAAAGGAGAGTTTGAAGGACGGGATTTAGGAGATAAACCAAAAGTGATTTTTCTAGATCTAAAAATGCCAAAAATTAACGGACTCGAAGTTCTTCGAGTTATAAAATCTGATGAACGTACCAAACTCATTCCTGTTGTTATGATGACTTCTTCAAAAGAAGATAAAGATATTATTGAAAGTCATCAACTGGGAGTAAATAGTTATATCGTTAAACCAGTAGGATTTGAAAATTTCTCTAAAACAGTGGCCGATCTGGGTTTTTATTGGTTGATAGTCAACCAGACACCCCGAATATAATTATAAAAATCATACGACCTCCCTTACAGCTTAAGTATGTCCAATAAGATAAAGATTCTTCATCTTGAAGATGAGCAAAGTGATGCCCTTTTGATCTCTCATTCCTTAAGAAAAAGGAAATTGGAGAGTGAAATAGTAGTTGCAGATTCAAAAGAAAATTTTCTACTAGCTCTAGATGAGTTTGATCCAGACATTATTCTAGCCGATCATTCCTTACCTTCTTTTAACTCTTGTGAGGCTTTAGAGCTTCTTGAGAAATTCAAAAAGTCTATTCCGGTTATTTTGGTCACCGCAACAATGACAGACGAATTTGCAGTAGATATTATAAAAAAAGGAGCAAAAGATTATATTCTGAAAGATAGGTTGGAAAGACTGCCTTCAGCTATTGAAAATGTTCTAAGAACCCACCGTCTAGAATTAGAACGGCAGGATTTTTTACGGCAACTGGAGAGAAGTGAGCGCAAGTTTAGACGACTTGTAGAAAATTCTGCCGATGCAGTGGCCATTCTCTCTTCTAAGGGAGCTCCTTTATATGTTTCACCATCAGTAAAAAATGTTTTAGGTTATTCTGATAAGGAAAGTCTTCTTTTAGATGTTGCTGAAAGTATTCATAAAGATCATCGTCAGTTTTTTTTCCAAAAAATGGAGGAGTGCAAAGAAAATCCTGAAATACCATTTTACGGAATTGTAGTGAAAGTAAAACACCAAAATGGAGATTGGCGCTGGTTAGAATCTACATTAACTAACTTGCTTCACGACCCCGATATCGAAGGAATTGTTGTTGACTTTCGGGATGTGACCGAACGAAAACTTGCTGAAAAAGCCCTATTGGAGAGCGAAGAAAAATACCGTGCATTCTTTGAAAATAGCCGTGACGGAATACTTTTGACCGCTACCGATGGTAGAGTTCTCGCAGCTAATGCTGCAGCCTGTAAAATGTTTCAAAGAACAGAGCAGGAAATGTGTGAAGCAGGGCGAGCTGGCCTGGTAGATCTTAATGATCCTCGTGTCGCTTTGGCTTTAGAGGAACGGGAAGATACTGGTAAAATTTTGCTTGAGATCAATATGGTACGTAAGGACGGAAGTATTTTTCCGGCTGCGCTTTCTTCATCTGTTTTTTGTAGTGCCAACGGTGAGAAATTGACTTCCATGATCATTAGAGATAGTACAGAAGCTAAACGTGCTGAGGAAGAATTAAGAACTTCTGAAGAGAAATATAGGCAGTTGTTCGAAAATAGTCCGCTTCCCAAGGTGCTTTATGACTTAAATACGCTCGAACTGGTAGACATAAATCAATCGGCTACCAAGCATTATGGCTATAGTCGTGAAGAATTTTTACAATTAAGAATTTTTAATTTTTTGCCGCAGGAAGAAATTCAAAGGTTTAAAAACTTAAGAGATGAATTAAATGATGAAGAAGGAGTCGTAAGACATTCAACTGTATCCCATCTCAAGAAAGACAATTCCCTTATTACTGTTGAAACTTATGGTTATAAGTTAAAATACAGGGGAAGGGATTGTCGACTCGTGATATGTCTGGATGTTACAGAAAAGAATAAGCATCTGAAAGGACTAAAAGAGAAGACTGAAAAACTTGTTAATGCTGAAAAATTAGCTAAACTCGGTTACTGGGAGGTGGGACTTCGGGAGCCTTACTTCTTCTGGAGTGATGAAGTATATAGAATTTGGGGGAGAAAGAAAGAAGAATTTCAGGTGGATATGGAAACCTTTGAGAAAACAATTCATCCTGAAGATCTGGATAAATTTAGAGAAAACCAGAAAATAGCTATAGAGGGAACTCAGGAACTTGACAACGAACACCGCATCATTCTGCCAAATGGAAAAGTGAAATGGGTACATGAGAAAGGGAAGGTCATAAGAGATAAGAAGGGAGAACCTCTTCGTTTTGAAGGCTCTGTACAGGATATTACAGAACGAAAAAACTTTCTTGAAAAACTGATGAGAAGTGAATCTCGAAATCGAGGTCTCATACAATCTCAAACCAATTATATGATTAGGGTAGATGCGAAAGGTAGATACGCTTACACTAACAATAAATTTCAGGAAGATTTTGGTTGGATTTATCCCGATAAAAAAATTGTAGGTAAGAACGCTCTGACATCTATCAAGGACTATCACCATCAGAAAGTGGCTGATGTATCTCAAAAGTGTATAGAGAACCCAGATAGTTTATTCCAGGTGGAGATAGACAAACCAGCAAGGGATGGAAAAGTAAAAACCACTTTGTGGGATTTTATTTACTTAAAAGCTTCTCCAGATCACGAGGGAGAGATCCAATGTGTAGGCATTGATATTACCGAAAGGGTGAGGGCGGAAAAGGAAATGAGGTTTCAGGCAAATTTACTGGATAAAGTAGGGCAGGCAGTAATAGCTACCAATAGAGAAGGGGTTATTAATTATTGGAACAAAGCAGCAACAACTATTTACGGATGGTTGCCAGAGGAAATGATTGGTGAGAATATTTTAAACCATGCTCCGTCGGGCACTTCCACTTTACCAGCTCTTGGAATAATAGGTGCTTTAAAATGCGGAGAAACCTGGTCTGGTGAATTATGGGTAAAACGAAAAGGAGGAACTGAATTTCCGGCTCTTGTAACCGGAGCTCCTATTTGTGATGATGAACAGAGTTTAAAAGGCTTTATTGCTGTCTCTTCAGATAACACCGAACGTAAAAATACAGATCTTAAGCTGAGGGAACTGAACAAAAACCTTCGGGATTATACGCGAGAATTAGTTGCCGCAAATAAGGGCCTTGAACAATTTTCTTTTATTGTATCCCATAATTTAAGGGCACCTGTAGCTAATATTATTGGCCTGGGGGATTTATTAAAAGAGAAAAGTTATCCCGCTGAAGTGAAGGAGAAGTTTCAAAAGGAATTACTGGATAATGTAATGCGCCTGGATAATGTGGTTAAGGACTTGAATACTATTTTACAGATGAAAGTTGAGCTTAATGCTAAAAAAAGTCCTGTTATTTTAAAGAAACTGGTTTCTATGATTGAAGGAGGAATTAGCAACATGGTGCAGCAAAATGGAGTGCAAATAACTACTGATTTTGATAGAGCTCCGGAAATTGAGACGGTTCAAAGTTATTTACATAGCATCTTTTACAACCTTATTTCAAATAGTATAAAATATCGGCATCCTGATAAGCAACCAAAACTTCACATTGAATCTCAAAAAAAGGATGATAATATAATTTTAATTTTCCGTGATAATGGGCTTGGTTTTGATATGGCTAAAAAAGGAGATCAGGTATTCGGGCTGTATAAACGATTTCACCATCATATTGAAGGCAAAGGGATGGGGTTATTTATGGTGAAAACCCAGGTGGAGCTTCTGGGGGGTAATATATCTGTAAGCAGCGAAGTGAACAAGGGAAGTGAGTTTAAAATTGAATTAAAAGAAAAGTTGAACAAAGATTTGAAGAATGGAAAAACTGCAGCGATATATAGTAGTTGATGACGATAGAACGAATAACCTTATTTGTGAACATGTTATTAAAAATTGGGATCCTAAAGCACAGGTGCAGCTTTTCCTTGAACCTGAAGTTGCGTTGAGAAATATTGAGAAAATTCGCGAAGATTTTGGAGTGCCGGTTCTGCTCTTTTTGGACGTAAATATGCCTACAATGTCGGGATGGGAATTTCTAGACGTTTTCAAAACCTTCAATGAAGACATTAGAAACTCATTCAAGATCTATATACTTACATCTTCTACTGAAGATTTTAGCAAAGAAGCTGAAGAATATCCATTTGTTTCGGGTTTTCTTTCCAAGCCATTACAAAAGAAATATCTTGAAGAAATTAAATTAGAAATGGATTATGAGAGGATGTAAGAAATCGTTTATGGTAATAGTTAGAAGATTAAAAAAGGACTAATTTTTTGATTCTAATTATTTCTACTAGTCCAAAAAATGGACAAGTAAGAAACTAGTAGGGCACAAGCTATAACCTAGCTTCAAACCAGCTTTGCTCCGGTCCTGTCTCAAAGAGAAACAAAGGCGCTATCGCGCTTAAACAAACCAAACATTGGCCAAAAAGATTTATTAGTTTTAATTGTTTCCATAAACCTTTCTTTTATGTTTTCAGTTTTTGCCGTTTTTTAAAAAGAAAAAGAGGTAAAATAGTATCAATTAGCTGAAAACGATAGCTTCCTTCTACAAACACAATATTGTTCGGCTTATCATTGTAGTCTAAGCATAGTTCCATTGCTTTTTTGTTGCGGATTTTAGAACCATAGTTCTTTTTAACCTCAAGCAGCTTATGCTTTAGGGCACATTTTTTAAGCCTGGAAGCGGTGGCGACTGAAATTTGAAAGATATTACCGATACCTAAAACAGAAAGGGGCGCAGG
>DATFJA010000049.1:0-5695 GCA_035269545.1 Salegentibacter sp. | reverse complement strand
TTTTTGACGCCCATAAAGACGAAGTAGAAGAAGTAAAGAAAATGATTCAGTTTGAAATGGAAAACGCTTACAAACTGGAAGTTCCTTTAGATGTAGAATTAGGAGAAGGTAACAACTGGCTGGAAGCGCATTAGAATAAAATTTAAAAACTTTTTACTACGTCATCCTGAACTTGTTTCAGGGTCTAATCATCTAAACAATTAGTAAAACAAAAAACCTCGCAACCAAAAGATGCGAGGTTTTTCTATCTAACACTAAAAAGACTTTCCGGCTTAATTTACCCTCGTGTATTCTAAGGATAGAACAGTCACCTTTTCGGCATCAGTCCCATCGGGATTCCCGTAGTATTGTTCAGATTCAAACTTGCTGATATCGAAAGCGAAAGTCTTGCTTGTTCTATCTAAAATCCTGCTATGAGTACGAGTAGTTCCATCTATAGTCATGGTAATAACAAGACGTTCGTCGTTGTTTACATTTTCAACATCCCAGCTGCCTGAATCTGTTCTTCCTGAAAGACATTTAAAATCATCGTTATTGCTACCTGCTTTGAAATCGAGCTTGGAGTTAGTGGTTGTCATATTTCCATTCTCAAGAAAACTTACACCCATATCCTGAAAACAGTTAGTTTCTAATAAAATATTAGAATTAAATACACCATCATTATTAAGATCCACTACAGTATCTGTTTCCATTGCCGAAAGAAGCCATTCGCCCTCCAGATCTTCAGGGGTAATACTCGCCATGGCGTTTGTTGCATTGATTTCAGTTTCAGCTACGGGATCTTCGTTAGGCTCACAGGAAACTATAATAAGCATCATTCCGAATATAGAAAAAAGGCTTTTTAAACTAAGTAAGTATTTCATAGGTATTTCAATTTGAGGCTACAAAACTAAGAAGAATTACACAGTATTTATGACTTTATTAACATAAAAATTACCGTTCATCCTTCATTGTGTGTATTTTACCGATTATAACTAGAAAAGTTAGAGAGGTAATTGCCAGCAAAAGCTGGCTTAACAGTAAAAATTGAAAAAGAACACCCCTTATTTCTAAAATTCTGTAGTACAGCTATATCCCTCAAAATAAATTAATTAATTTTCGGATTTGCTATATGAATTTATAATTGTACATTTGCACCCCGATTTCCCGACATGATTAATGCTGGGAATGGGAATGGAATGTTTAATAATAAGTAAATTTAATTAGTGTGGACACATTAAGCTACAAAACAGTATCAGCCAACAAGGCTACCGTGACCAAGGATTGGGTACACGTAGATGCTGAAGGACAGACGTTGGGCCGACTAGCTTCTAAAGTAGCCAAGCTACTAAGAGGTAAGCACAAACCTAACTTCACCCCGCACGTTGATTGTGGTGATAACGTAATCGTTACCAATGCAGAAAAGATCAACTTAACCGGTAAGAAATGGGATTCGAAAGAATACATTCGTCATACTGGTTACCCGGGTGGACAAAAAAGTCTAACAGCAGCTGAATTATTCGAAAAGAATCCAGAGAGATTAATCGAAAAATCAGTAAAAGGAATGCTACCAAAGAACAAACTTGGGGCAGATCTATTTAGAAATTTAAAGGTTTACGCAGGATCAGAACACGATCACACTGCACAAAAGCCTAAAACTATTAACTTAAACGATCTTAAGTAATGGAGGTTATTCACAAAATTGGCCGTAGAAAAACGGCGGTTGCGCGTGTTTATGTTTCTGAAGGAAGCGGTAAATTTAGCGTAAACAAAAAAGACCTTAAAGACTACTTTACCACAGGTCCTTTACTTTACAAAGTAAACCAGGCCCTTAACCTTACCGGTAATGACGAAAACTTTGACGTAAGAGCAAATGTTTACGGTGGTGGTATTACAGGACAGGCAGAAGCTATTCGTCTTGCACTTGCAAGAGCAATGGTAGAACTGGATGCAGAGAACAGAGCGGTGTTAAAGCCAGAAGGTTTAATGACCAGAGACCCAAGAATGGTAGAGCGTAAGAAGTTTGGACAGAAGAAAGCTCGTAAGAAATTTCAGTTCTCTAAACGTTAATTTTAATTGGAATTTTTATTCCAAAGTTCATTTAATATTAAAAAGATTTTTGTTGTTATTCCGCTGCCAGCGGAAGTTAGTTTAGCATCTAAACAGGTAAGGCCGTGTTTATAAAAACAGCCACTTACTTGTTGCTATCTTCAACAGAACGTAAACTATTACAAAAATGGCAAACAAAGTAGAAGTAAAAGAATTACTTGATGCAGGTGTACATTTTGGACACCTTACAAGAAGATGGAACCCAAATATGGCCCCATACATCTATATGGAGCGTAACGGGATTCACATCATCAACTTATATAAGAGTGCTGCTAAAATGCAGGAGGCAGGTGATGCCCTTGCAAAAATTGCAGCCAGCGGTAGAAAAATACTTTTCGTAGCTACCAAGAAACAAGCGAAAGAAATAGTAGCCGAACAAGCTGAAAAAGCAAATATGCCATACATTACCGAGCGTTGGCCCGGTGGTATGCTTACCAACTTTGTAACTATTCGTAGAGCCGTTAAGAAAATGGCCTCTATTGATAGAATGAAGAAAGATGGTACCTTTAATACACTTTCTAAAAAAGAACGTCTTCAGGTAGATCGTTTAAGAGCTAAATTAGAAAAGAACCTTGGTTCTATTTCTGATATGAGCAGACTTCCAGGAGCACTTTTTGTTGTTGATATTACTCGTGAACACATTGCTATTAAAGAAGCTCAAAAATTAAACATTCCAATTTTCGCTATGGTAGATACGAACTCAGATCCTCGTGAGGTTGAGTACGTAATTCCATCTAATGACGATGCTTCAAAGTCTATCAACAAAGTGGTTTCTTATGTTGCAGATTCTATTGTAGACGGCCTTTCTGAAAGAAAAGCTTCTAAAGAATCTAAAAAAGAGAAAGCTGACAAAGAAGAAAAAGAGCCAAAAGCACCAAAAGCTGCTGTAAAGCAACCAGAGGCTGAAGCTCCTTCTAAAGATGCCGAAGACAAAAAGGCAATGAAAGAAGCTAAGAAAGATGTAAAACTTGAGTCTAAGAAAGAAACATTAGACAAAGCTTCATCTAACGAAGAAGAATAAAATAACATTTTATAACATTCAAAAAGTCGTTTAGTTTCTTTCCTAACAGTTGGTCTCTAAGCGACTTTTTTAAATAAAAAACAATACTATGGCTAAGATAACCGCCGCAGAAGTAAACAAATTAAGAAAAGCTACCGGTGCCGGTATGATGGATTGCAAAAAAGCACTAGTAGAAGCAGATGGTGATTTTGACAAGGCTATTGAAGTACTTCGTAAAAAGGGCCAGAAAGTTGCTGCAAAGAGAGCCGATAGAGATTCAGCCGAAGGTGCTGCAATCGCTAAAGTAAATGATGATAATACTAAAGGTGTTATTATCTCTCTTAACTGTGAAACCGACTTTGTTGCCAAAAACGATGATTTCGTAAAAATGGCTAACAATTTCGCAGATATCGCACTTACTGTTTCTTCAAAGGAAGAATTACTTAAAGCAGATTACAACGGGATTTCAGTTGAAGATAAATTAACTGAGCAAACTGGTGTAATTGGTGAGAAAATAGAGATTGGTGCTTTTAAAACTTTAGAAGCTCCTTTTGTAGGTTCTTACATTCACGCAGGAAACAAAATTGCTGTAATCACCGGTCTTTCTAAGAATGTTGAAGGAGCTGATGAAGCTGCAAAAAATGTTTCTATGCAAGCTGCCGCTATGAACCCTATTGCACTTAACGAAGAAGGTGTAGACCAGGAAACTATAGATAAAGAAGTAGAGATCGCTAAAGACACACTTCGCCAGGAAGGTAAACCTGAAGAAATGCTAGACAAAATAGCAAAAGGAAAAATTCAGCGTTACTTTAAAGACAATACTTTAGTTAACCAGGCTTTTATCAAAGACAGTAAACAAAGCGTTGCCGGATATGTAAAATCTGTAGATTCAGATCTTACTGTTGTAGGTTTCGAAAGAGTTGCTTTAGGAGAGTAATTAAAATTTGTCATTTCCGCGTAGGCGGAAATCCTAATAAATCTAAACCGCTTCTCTAAACAGAAGCGGTTTTTTAATTTTATCAAATGTCAGAAAAAGCATTTCAGTTTAAAGAATTCAGCATAGAACAAGATCGCTGCGCCATGAAAATTGGTACAGACGGGGTTCTACTCGGCGCCTGGTCTTCCCTGGAGCACGAACCAGATAGTATCCTTGATATTGGCACAGGAACAGGTCTAATTGCTTTGATGCTCGCACAACGTTCCCCTGCCCTTCTTATTGATGCTTTAGAAATTGACGAAGATGCTTACGAACAGGCTGTAGATAATTTTGAACAAAGCAATTGGGGTGACAGGCTGTTTTGTTATCACGCCGCCTTTGATGAGTTTGTTGAGGAAATGGAAGATGAGGAGAAATACGAGCTTATTATTTCTAACCCCCCGTTTTATGCTGAAGATTATACTTCAGAAAATGCAAGTAGAAACAAAGCCCGTTTTGCTGAAGCTTTACCTTTTTCAGAATTACTGGAAGGTGTTTCGAAGTTACTTCATCCACAAGGGGAATTCAGTACAATTATTCCACATAAAGAAGAAATAAATTTTATAGCGCTGGCTAGAGAATTCGGACTTTTTCCGAAGAAAATAACAAGAGTGCGTGGCAATGAAACTTCCGCAATAAAAAGAAGTTTGTTAAGCTTCGAATTTAAAGAAGCGCAAGTTCAAGAAAATGAACTTATCATTGAAATTTCACGGCATAATTATACAGATGCTTATAAAAAGCTTGTAAATGACTTCTATCTTAAATTATAATCTTAAAATTGTTTGCTTTCAAAAGCTTGGTTACATTTGTGTAAAACACCACACAAATGAGAACAGATAACTTCCAGGCTCCAGATTACTACAATATTGATGAGCTGCTGACCGATGAACACAAGATAGTTCGTGACGCCGCTAGAGAATGGGTAAAACGCGAAGTTTCCCCAATAATTGAAGATGCTGCTCAAAAAGCAGAATTCCCTAAATCTATAATTAGCGGTTTAGCCGAAATTGGGGCTTTTGGCCCTTATATTCCCGAAGAATATGGTGGTGCCGGTCTGGACCAAATCTCATACGGCCTCATTATGCAGGAAATTGAACGTGGTGACAGTGGGGTTCGCTCTACCGCATCTGTTCAAAGTTCACTGGTAATGTATCCTATTTTCAAATACGGTACCGAGGAACAGCGGAAAAAATACTTGCCAAAATTAGCCTCGGGAGAATTTATGGGTTGTTTTGGGCTTACCGAGCCAGATCACGGTTCTAATCCCGGCGGGATGACCACCAATTTTAAAGATAAAGGCGATCATTATTTACTTAATGGCGCTAAAATGTGGATCTCCAATGCACCTTTTGCCGATATTGCAGTAGTTTGGGCTAAAGACGAAAACGGCCGTATTCACGGACTTATCGTAGAAAGAGGAATGGAAGGTTTTTCAACTCCTGAAACTCATAATAAATGGTCTCTTCGTGCCAGCGCAACCGGCGAACTTATTTTTGATAATGTAAAAGTGCCAAAAGAGAACCTAATGCCTAATAAAAGCGGACTTGGTGCTCCATTGGGTTGTCTTGATTCTGCCCGCTACGGAATTGCCTGGGGAGCAATAGGCGCAGCAATGGATTGCTATGACACCG
>DATFJA010000048.1:0-2050 GCA_035269545.1 Salegentibacter sp. | reverse complement strand
AGGAAAGGATTTTGTATCCCGAAGAAAAGTAAAGACCAGGAACCGTTTATTAGTAGTTGAAATCCAAAATGATATAAAGCGGTTTTCACCCATTTGTGGTAGAAACCTTTGCTCCATACAATTCCTGCGGCAATCCCCATTAAAACGTACATAATTAACCAAATAGGGCCAAAAAAGGCCTCAGGCGGATTAAACCAGGGTTTGTTCAAGTCGGGATACCAATCTGCGGTGCCTGCCTGGGTGGCAATAGCGCCCATAAACCCGAAAAGCAAACAAATGCCAATGGCCACAGAACTTCGTAAAAAGAGTTTTTTGGTCATTTTTCGGTTGGTTTCGGGTAACTTCCTGCTTAAAACAAAGAAGTTTGTCCCTACTAAAATAAAAATTTATTTTGATAGGGAAAGAAAATTCCCAAAACATAAAACATATCTTTGCGCCCTGAGTAAGATTTAAATTTTCAATCTAATGCCTTAAGCTTCTGCGGCAGGTATTTTTACTAAAATTTTGCTATGCGCGAACAGGATTTTATTCCAAAGCAATTTTCAAGCAACGTAGAAAAAGGAGAAGTTACCTGGAAGTCTCCCAGTAATATTGCCCTGGTAAAATATTGGGGTAAAAAGGAGAACCAGATTCCGGCGAATCCTTCAGTGAGTTTTACCTTGGAAAATTGTAAAACCACCACGAAAATGGAGTTTCAGAAGAAGCCAGAACCATCTGCGACTTTTGATTTTGAACTTTATTTTGAAGGAAAAAAGAAGGAAGATTTTAAACCGAAAATTCAGCAGTTTTTTAAACGTATAGAGCAATATGCACCGTTTTTAAAAGACTATAAATTTATTATTCATACTGAAAATTCCTTTCCTCATAGCAGCGGAATAGCATCTTCTGCAAGCGGGATGAGTGCTCTTGCGCTTTGCGTAATGAGCCTGGAAAAAGAATTGAATCCTGAGGTTGCTAATGATGAGTTTTTCTATAAAAAAGCTTCTTTTTTAGCCAGGTTAGGTTCAGGAAGTGCGTGCCGTAGTTTGGAAGGTGAACTGATCGAATGGGGCGAGCACCAGAATATTCCGGAAAGCAGTGATTTATTCGGAATAAAATACCCGTTTGAAATTGATGAGGTTTTTAAAAGTTACCAGGATACCATTTTGTTGGTAGACAAAGGGCAAAAGCAGGTAAGTAGTAGTGTTGGTCACAATTTAATGCACGGCCATCCATTTGCTGAAGAGCGTTTTGCCCAGGCACATTCTAATTTAGACAAATTGAAGCAAATTTTTGCTTCCGGAAATTTGGAAGAATTTATTGCTATCGTAGAAAGTGAGGCACTTACTTTGCACGCGATGATGATGAGCAGCAATCCTTATTTTATTCTAATGAAGCCTAATACGCTTGAAATTATCAATAAAATATGGGAGTTTAGGGAAAGCACCAAAACTCCAATTTGTTTCACTCTAGATGCCGGCGCCAATGTACACCTGCTTTATCCAGAGATACATAAAGAAAAAGTTTTAGAATTCATTAAGAATGAGCTTGTTGCCTATTGTGAAAAAGGGCAGTATATTTGCGACCAGGTTGGAAAGGGAGCAGAAAAATTGTAAATTTACTTACATTACTCTTTTTTGATCTGAAAAAAGATTATTCGAAAGCTTATGAAAGGACCTTTATTTTATTCAAAAATCTTACTCTTTGGAGAGTACGGAATCATTAAAGATTCCAAAGGTTTATCCATTCCTTATAATTTTTATAATGGAGCTTTAAAAGTAGATGAAGATCCTTCTGAAGCTGCGATTGCCTCTAATAGAAGTTTAAACCGTTTTGCCGATTATTTAAACGAGCTTCAGGAAAATAATCCAGAGCTGGTGCAATTTGACCTGGCAAAGCTTAAAGCTGATATTGAAAAAGGCATGTATTTCGATTCTACTATTCCGCAGGGATATGGTGTGGGAAGTAGTGGTGCTTTAGTTGCGGCAATTTATGATAAATACGCAACCGGAAAGATCACGGTTTTAGAGAATCTTACCCGTGATAAATTATTAAAACTGAAAAAGATTTT
>DATFJA010000047.1:0-7130 GCA_035269545.1 Salegentibacter sp. | reverse complement strand
TTTTCTAGCTTAGTTTCCAACCATCCCGGTATTCTCTTTGCACAAATTGATTGGCTTCATCAAAATTGGTTACCCGCATATTTTCTGAATCCCAAAGCATTTTTATATCACGCCCGGGATAATTATAGTAAATATCTCCATTAGCGCGCTTTTGTTCAGTCCTTACATCGTAACCTCTAATGGCCAGGTTCGCAATTAGGAGCGTTTCCGTTAATGGACCGGCAATTTCAAAAGGAGAACTCAAGTCTTTTTTTCCGTAGCCGGCAATCGCTCCTTCTATCCATTGCGCGTAATGCCCTTCTTCCCCTTCTGGAACACGATCATATTTTTCGGCTACATTAACTTCATCGGTTTTTGAAGTGGGCAATAAACGTGGATTTCTACCATAAGTACCACACATCATTTTTCCTTTATCGCCAATGAATAAAACGCCGTTACCACCATCGCCAAAAGTTTCATTTGGACCAAGTTCTTCCGGTCTCTTTGGTTTAATTCCACCATCCATCCAATGCAAAGTTACATCTTCATTGGTTTTTTCGGTTTTAGGAAATGTCATTACCGCATGACTTGATGGCGGACAACTTTCAGGGAAATAACCTCTCTTAAATTCATCTACATAAACACTTCCAACGCTACACTGAACATCTTTTGGATGCCCAAGACCTAAAACACGATAAGGAGCTTCAATTAGATGGCAACCCATATCACCAAGAGCACCGGTACCATAATCCCACCAGCCACGCCAGTTAAAAGGAACAAGTCCTTCTATATAATTTTTATAGGGAGCGGTATTCAACCATAAATCCCAGTCTAAACCTTCAGGAACCGTCGTGGTTTTTCCTTTTGGCCAGGGAATTCCCTGTGGCCAAACGGGACGATTTGTCCATACATAAACGGTATGCACCTTTCCTATGAGATCGGCATCATACCATTCGCGCATTTTTCTCACGCCATCGCCAGAAGCTCCCTGATTCCCCATTTGTGTCACCACTTTGTATTTTTCTGCAGCTTCGGTTAATTGCCTGGCTTCATAAATATCATGCGTTAAAGGCTTTTGAACATAAACCGGTTTCCCCAGCTCCATAGCTGCAAGTGCCTGTACAGCGTGGCCATGGTCTGGAGTTGAAATAGAAACAGCATCTATATTTTTTGCTTCTTTTTCTAACATTTCCCGGTAATCGGTATAAAACTTCGCCTTTGGAAATCGAGCTATAGAATTTGCAGCCCTTCTCTTATCTACATCACATAAGAAACCAATATCAGCCTTTCCAGACTGATAAAAACTATTGATATCACTTTCTCCTTTTCCTCCAACTCCAATTCCCGCAACCACCAATTTATCACTTGGCGCTAAAAAACCTGGACCACCCATAACGTGCCTGGGAATAATACTAATTCCGGCCGTAGCCAGTGCTGTGGTTTTAAGAAAACTTCTCCTGGAATTTGATTCTGGGGCTGGTTTATCCTTCATCTCTTCAGAGTTTTTAAATTAATTAATAAGGCCTAATTCCTTATTTTTCTAAAAGTTAAGTTAATAAATGTATTTACTTATTAGGGAAATTCCAATTATAAAATTAAGCCATTGTCTTTCAAGCCTTAGCATTGAAAAAAAATTCTAATTCAAATGTTAATGTTTTTTTAAGATTTATCAATTATAACTGCTACAATTTGGAAGCGGATTTAATAACTGTACCTTTGCAATCTTTAACGGGCAGCATGTTAATTAAGCCCATTATAATTTTTGAAAAACAACATTATGAGTCAAGTAAAAGCAAATGACACGGTAAAGGTACATTACACAGGTAAACTAGCTGACGGGCAGGTTTTTGACAGCTCTGTAGAAAGAGGTGAGCCTATAGAATTTACTATGGGACAGGGACAGTTAATTCCTGGTTTCGAAAAAGGCCTTATCGATATGGAAGTGAACGAAAAGAAAACCATAAATATTCCTAAAGAAGAAGCTTACGGAGAGCCAAGAGAAGAGCTTGTACAAGAAGTACAAAAGAGCCAGCTTCCGGAAGAAATTAAGCCAGAAGTAGGAATGGGACTTGTTTCTAAAAGCCCTGACGGTCAGGAAATGAATCTTGTGGTTAAAGATGTAAAAGAAGACACTATTGTGGTAGATGGAAATCACCCACTAGCAGGTAAAGACCTGGTATTTGATCTTGAAGTTGTAGAGATCAAATAAGTTTTTATAACTTATATTTTAAAGCCCGAAGCCTCCTGGTTTCGGGCTTTTTTGTTTTATAATTGGAAAAATTTAATATAAGTAAACTACTTCAGAGCAAGCTCTCAAAGCATTATTGTCCTAAAATATAATTTGATTTCGAGGCGAGCCTCGTAGCATTTAATCTCGGTTATCGAGTAAAGCTAGAATATGTTCCTTTAAGGACATTTTTTTGAATTTCTAAATAATCCAAAATATTAAAATCTCGATTATCGAGTAAGGTTTGGGTTAAGGTTTTGATAATAATTTTAGATTGCCTTTAATGATTCCTATCTTAGAGATAAATCAAAAAATTAGTATTATGAAAAGAAATGGAACCGCAATTTGGAAAGGTAATCTTAAAGAAGGTAAAGGAACAATTAGCACCCAAAGTGGTGTTCTAGATAAAACGCAGTACTCTTTTAAAACCAGGTTTGAAGATGGTAAAGGCACTAATCCTGAAGAACTTATAGGCGCTGCACATTCCGGATGTTTTACGATGCAGCTTTCGGCAAATCTTACTGAAGAAGGTTTTGAACCGGATGAATTGGAAACTAAATCTGAAATCACTTTTGAAGATGGCGCCGTGAAAAAGTCGCACTTAATTTTAAAAGCAAAAGTAAAAAATATAGAGAAAGTGCAGTTTGAAAAAATAGCCAATGATGCTAAGGAAAACTGTCCAATCTCTAAATTACTGGATACTGAAATCACATTAGAATCTGAATTGATTCAATAAATTTTTGAAAAAAACCTAAAAAAGGTAAAAAGAAATATAGGAGGTTGGCTAAAACATATACAACTCGTCATTCTGAATTTATTTCAGAATCTAATCCAATGATAATCAAATCAGGTTAGAAGCTGAAACAAATTCAGCTTGACAGAATAAACTTTTAGACAATCTCTTACTTACTAATTACTAGATAACTGTAATTTCTAGAGCCTTATAAACTGCATTTTTAATCTGACGATCCATTTGGTTTTTAGAGACAAATTTTTGATTTATCTCTAACTCTATTCCCATATAATTTTCAGGAAATCTCTTTCGTAAATAAGTAGTAAATCCATCTGCTTTTCCCAAATAAGGATAATTAAACCTGATTTTTAATTCAGGATTCTGATCTTTCAAATTTCGCTTGAAATTTATACAGAATTCTTTTTCTGCACTCCTCGATGGATCATAAAGTAACCCAATATCTGTATTTCTAATCTCTTCGTTTAAATTTGGAGTAAAAGTGTGTACCGAAAAATGTAGCAGCTTCTCCCCTTTTCTTATTAAGCTAGAAATTTGCTTTTCTATCGAATTTCGATATGGAAAATAGTATTCCTTTAAAAGTTTGATTTTCGACGTTTCAGAAAGATTTTTAGTGAATTCAGAAAATAAATTAGAATGTCCTTTAGATCTATTTACTTCAACCAACAAACGTCCCGTTTCATGAAAAGATGAAAAATCGGCTAAGTCCTTCAGTTCATTAAACAGATCTAAGGCGCCGGGATCATAGCCACGATGAGATTCCAGAATTTCCTCGGCGTTAATAAATAAATCCTGATATTCCTGCGGAATAGTATTAAAAGCGTGCTCGCAGGTTAGAATTAGTTTCACGGAGTATAGAATTTATTTTCTTCCAGGCAATCTGCTAACTCAAAATAGGCTTTTTTGATATTTTCTTCTGAAAAATCATTTTCCACTGCTTTTAAAATTCGGGTAGAAAGACTTCCATTGTTCAATAAAAACTTGATACTCTCCTGGTGTTTCTCAGCAATATTCCTTTTTACTTTTGAAAATAAAATGCGCCAAATTTCTTTCACTTCTATCGTTTGTGAAAGTCCGAAAATCTTGAGGTAATTTTTATTACTGATTTTAGTATTTTCAGCATCTTTAATTACAGCATCAAAAATCTCACAAAGCTCATTTTCGTGCCATTTTTTCTGATCGTCTAAAGAAATCAATTCTTCACTAACAAGCAGCTTCAAACATTCAATAATAAAAATAGCAATCGCTAAATCTGCTTTAGGAGATTCCTGAACATCTATTACTCGAATTTCTATGGCGTTTCTATCAAAACGAGCAATGGCACCACGGGAATTCAAAAAGTGATGATCCAGGATATTTTCGGTATCGTGAGGTTTTATTGCTTTATTGATCGGTTCAAAAATAGTTTTGTGATAATCGTCTTTAGAAAAAACCTGCTCCGGAATTACCTTTCCCGTCATTTGTGGAATTTCCTTTTGGTTGGTCTTATAAACCTGCATCCTGGTATCTTTAAAACCGGTATCTTTTCCTTCAAAAATAGGAGAACTTGCACTTAATGCAGGGATTATTGGTAAAAGCAATCGCACTGCAGCATGCAGTTTTTCAAATTCTGCATCATCAAAAAACGGAAGGTTAATATGCATACTTTGCACATTGCTCCAGCCGTGGCCGCTACAGTCAAAAATTCTGTTGTAAAGCGCGTAAATCTTACTGGAACTGTGTTTCCATAATTGGGTTTCAGTTTCAGGATACATTAGAGGATGTGCCGCTGAAGGTAAAAGCCTTGTATTTTTTTTCTTCAGCAATTGATTTACTTCCTTTATATTTTCAGCAAAAAGCAGATCTAAATTTTCTATATCTCCGGTTGGACCATTGGTTTTAAGTTCTACTACATGCGCTACCAGCTCGTTGCTCCATTCAATTTTACCGTTTTCAATATCTGAAGTAATTTCCCCGTTTTTACTAATAAAAAGCTGATCTACAATTGGATTCACTTTAAAGCTGGACGTATTAATAAGCATATATTCCAGTTCAATTCCAAAAACTTCAAAAAGATGATATTTCATAATTACTTCTTTTCTAATCTTTCTTTTAATGCCGAAATAATGTCGATATAAACCTGATCGCCATAGTACCCGTCTTCCACACCAAAATCGATGTTCGGATTATCGTTAATTTCAATCACCAGCGGCTTTCCTCCTACTTCTTTGATATCTATGCCATAAAGTCCTTTTCCCATTAATTTAGCCGATTTTAAAGCAGCCTCAAGTATTTTCTTCGGAACCTTTTCTATAGGTAAGCAATCTGCATTTCCGTCCTGGTCGTCTTTCACTTTTGCGTCCCAGTTGTAGATCTGCCAGTGCCCTTTGGCCATATAATATCGGCAGGCATAAAAAGGTTTATTGTCTAATATTCCTATTCTCCAGTCATATTCAGAAGGAGAAAATTCCTGGGCAATAACCAGTTCAGATTTTTTAAGCATCGTGGTAACCAATTCCTGATATTCAGCAGGGGTAGTCGCTTTCTTTACTCCGAAAGAAAAAGTGGAATCTGGAGATTTCAAAACCACCGGAAGTCCTGTAATTTCCAAAACTTTATCTATATTTTCTTTATGAACTATCAATGTTTTTGGAGTAGGAATATTGGCATTCTCCAAAGCTTCGGCCATAAAAACCTTGTTACAACACTTAAGAATGGCATCTGGATAATCTACGATGGCGATGCCTTCCTGCTGGGCTTTTCTGGCAAACGCATAGGCTTCATTATTCACTTCGGTACTTTGGCGAATAAACAAGGCGTCAAAAGCCGATAAACGAGAAAGATCTTTTGGAGAGATTATTTCTACATAAAAGTTCATCTTTTCAGCGATCTCTACAAATTTCTTTAATGCTTTAGCATTACTTGGTGGCGCCGGATCTTCGGGTTGTACTAAAATTGCCAGATCAAATTCAGAAGTATTGGCTCGCGGAGTATCGTAGCGCTTTTTAGCAAAATATTGGGCTGCAAACACATACATGCTTTCCAAATGTTCTTGCGGAATTTCAGCCTCAGAAATCGCTTTAATACTTTTAATATTCCATTTCGTGGTGAAATTGAACTTTACTCGTAAGAACGGGATCTGAAAATGTCGATGAAACATCGCACTCAGCTCCTTATATTTTTGCGCCACATTTTGACCAAAATAAATACTTAGGGTAAATTCCTGAGATTTAATGCCTTTTAAGCTGGTTTGCATTAGATCGTCAAACTCTTCAGAAACTATTTTTACCAACTTTGGCTCTCTAAGATCCACAATATTTTTCACCGTTGGAATCGCCAAATGTCCTCGGGCTTCGGCTAAAAGTGAAACGTAATAACCTTTAGACTGGTAAGAATAATCTTTACATAAATTAAAGATCCTGGCGTTTTTAATCCTGGCAAATTCAGGGTTGGTGAGATAGGATTGCGCTGAAATAATCTCTATGTTAGTCAGTGCTAACTTCCACTTTTCAGGCTTATTAACTATAATATATTTGTTCATCTAAATCTTGAAAATTCTATCAAATGTAGTCGAAAATCAAATACGCTGTAAATAAATTTTGACTTCAATTTTGGATAAATATTTACCAAAACTGTCTATTCAATGTATTCCTCAAATTTTATTACTAATTTCAGGGCTTCTTAAAATCGTAATACAACTTATATGAAATTAAACCTTTTTAGTCTCGCGCTAATATTTACAAGCAGTCTGGCATTTGCTCAACAGAATAGCGATGAAGCTTTGTTGGAAAAAGCTAAAGAAATTCACCAAAATGTAATTACCATAGATACTCACGCAGATATCAATATCAATAATTTTACGGAAGAAAGGAATTATACTATGGACCTGGAAAACCAGGTTACTCTTCCTAAAATGGAAGCCGGCGAACTTGATGTTGCCTGGTTTATTGTATATACCGGCCAGGATGAACTTACCGACGAAGCCTTCAAAGATGCCTACGAAAATGCGATGAGCAAGTTTAATGCGATCCATAAATTAGTAGAAGACTTTGCCCCGGAACAAATAGGATTAGCTACCAACTCTCAGGAAGTACGCAAATTGGTTTCTGAAGGCAAAAAAGTTGCGATGATTGGTGTTGAAAATGGCTATTCTATAGGACTTGATGTGGAAAATGTAAAAAAATTCTATAATCT
>DATFJA010000046.1:0-10110 GCA_035269545.1 Salegentibacter sp. | reverse complement strand
TAGTAAAAAATCATCCATAACAATACAAAAACAAGGGCGATGGCAAATGACCAAATCCCGCTGTCTATAGCTTCCTGACCTAAACTTGGTCCTACAATTTCACTCTGAATTATATCTGCGGAAGCAGGAAGTTTACCAGCTCTAAGAACATTGGCTAAATCCTGACCTTCAGTAATACTAAAATCTCCACTAATTTCACTTCTTCCACCAGAAATAGGCCCGGTAGAAACTCCCGGAGCAGAGTATACGGTGTTATCTAAAACAATGGCAATATTGCTCTGTTCTGTAGAAGCCTGGCCGGTCATTTCTTCCCATATCTTAGCTCCTCTTCCATCCATTTGCATAGATACTGCAATACGACCCATTTGGTCATAAGTTTGTTGCGCATCTGTAATCACATCACCACTAAGCGGCGGCTCCATATTACGGTTACCTTTTAAAGCGTAAAGACCAACTACACCTTCTTCTTCCTCTGGAATTCCCCAGGCGAATTTTGCGTAACGTTGCTCTGCAGGAAGTAAAGATCTTACCTGTGGCATACTAAGGTACTCATTCACTTTAGCAGTATCCTGTACAGAGAAATAGGCAAGAATAGGACCTCCCTGGAATCCAGGACCTTCAATCAATTCGAATAAAGGATTATTTCCTGTGCTTACTTCATCTGTAGACTCCTCACTTTCAGCAAGTAATTCATCAATATCGCTATCGCTTTCAACAGCGGTAGTATCAGCCTGAGCTTCTGTTTCTTCACTTTCTTCGCCTACTACATCCTTGAGCACATTATTAGCCTGAGCTAAAAAGTTACCTAACTCGTTGTTTTTATAAACGTGCCAGAATTCTAATTGTGCAGTACTCTGCAACAATCCTTTTACACGATTAATATCTTTCGCACCAGGCAATTCTACCAGGATTCTTCCTGAATTCCCTAAACGCTGAATATTTGGTTGGGTTACCCCGAATTTATCGATACGTTTTCTTAATACTTCAAAAGCAGAAGTAATAGACTCATCAACCTTTCTCCTAATTACTGTTTCAACTTCGTCATTAGACATCTCGAAGTTAATCTCATCACTTAGTGTTTTATTAGCAAACACATCTGGAGATGCAAGTTTAGCATCAGGAATATTGTTGAAGGCCTCAAAGAAAAGGTCTATATAATCTTCCTGGCTATCTGTAGAAGCCTCATCAGCTTCTGCTATAGCTTGATTAAAGGCAGGATCGTCGGTATTGTTCGCTAAACCGGCAAGAATATCTTTAACCGAAATTTGAAGAATTACGTTAATTCCTCCTTTAAGGTCAAGCCCTTTATTAAGCTCTTTCTCTTTGGCGTCACTGTAAGTAATACCCGCAATAATCTCTTCATTCGCAACCGAATCGAGATACCTTTGCTGTTCAACGTCTCTCAACGCTGAATAATTTTCTACATTTTCGCTAATTTTTTGCCTGGCAAAATCTTCAGCTTCACTTTCTACATTATTGGTAATAAAAGTAAAAGACAACTGATAAATACATACCAGTCCAAATAAAATTGCAAAAACCTTAATCAGTCCTTTGTTCTGCATTATTCCTTAAGTTATAATTAATTAGGTCGATTTTAAAAACGGACAAATATAGGGTTTCAAAAATGAAATGCCAACAATTTTTTTTTGAATAATTTAACTTTTAAACATAAAAAAGACCGCAAGTTTTGCGGCCTTTTTTAATATATAATCAAGCTTCAAACTACTTATAGCTCTAATAAGGCATTAGTTTTTTTCACGCCCTCTGAACTTTCTTTAATTTTATTAGACTCTGCATCGTCAAGTTCGATCTCAACAATTTTCTCCAGACCGTCTTTACCTAAAATTACAGGCACTCCAATACAAATGTCATTTAATCCATACTCTCCTTCTAACATTGCTGAGCAAGGAAACATTTTCTTTTGATCGCAAGCAATTGCCTGAACCAAAGCTGAAACCGCTGCACCTGGCGCATACCAGGCACTAGTTCCTAACAACTTGGTAAGTGTAGCTCCACCTACTTTGGTGTCTTCTGAAACCTGATTTAAACGATCTTCAGATAAAAATGCTGATACAGGAACAGAATTCCTGGTAGCAAGTCTTGTTAGTGGCACCATCCCAGTATCGCTATGACCTCCAATTACCATCCCATTAACATCTGATGGCGGACATTCTAAAGCCTCACTCAATCTAAATTTAAAACGCGCACTATCTAAAGCTCCACCCATTCCAATAATCTTATTTTTTGGAAGACCAGTGGTTTTATGCACAAGGTAAGTCATGGTATCCATTGGATTACTTACCACTATTAGCGTTACATCAGGAGAATGCTTAATAAGATTTGAAGAAACTTCTTTTACAATCCCGGCGTTGATCCCAATTAGCTCTTCACGAGTCATTCCAGGCTTACGCGGAATACCACTTGTTATTACCGCTATATCACTACCTGCGGTTTTAGAATAATCGTTCGTTGTTCCGGTAATTTTAGTATCAAAACTGTTCAAGGTTGCAGTTTGCATTAAATCCATTGCTTTCCCTTCGGCTACTCCTTCTTTAATATCGAGTAAAACCACTTCTGAAGCAAAATCTTTAATGGCAACATATTCTGCACAACTGGCACCAACAGCACCTGCTCCTACTATAGTAACTTTCATTTTATATTTATTTAAATCGGTTAATATTTAAACTCAAAAATACAAATATTGCTATAGTATTACTAATAGAATCATTAATAAGATATGGTAATCTGGTGGATATTATATTCTAAAATGCAGACCAGCGTTGATATGGAAAAATTTACCGGCAGTGGCCATTGTACTAATCTTAAATCTATTGAAGTAAATATTAAAACCTAAATCGGCTTTAAATTGTGCCTGGGTTTGATCTAAACCTCTAAGAGCATTATTTATGGGATTTAAAGCAATACCAGAACCGCCCATAGCATAATTAAAACTAGAGTTCGTTGCTCCCACAGCACCAAACACCTCAAAGCTATCTCCATATTTTTTAGAACCAAGCACTGAAGCCATCCAAAGATTAGAATTCACATTTACCAAGGTTAAGTTACCAAGAGAATTTTCTTCACCTGAGCCTACTTCTGAAGATAAATTTACCGGATCAAGAAATTCATATTCAACATCAAATTTGCTGAATGCAATTATCGCCGATGCCTGGAAATCGTCTTCATTATTAAATCTAAAGTATTGGGTAAAATTATGTTTTAGAGCCGCGCCGTAAGTAGTAAACGCAACACCATCCACGGTTAATTGGGGTAAAAATCTTACCGCAAATTCGGTCTCATATGGTAGGCCTACACTAGCCTGCACAAAAGGATAAGCAATCACACTTTTATTAATCCCTTCTATTGCACGAAATCTAATAGGCACAGTATTACCCGCGAAATCAACATCTCCAACAAAATAGGCATCACTCTCTCCACCAAAAGCAGTGGGCACAACCGCATTACTTCCCTCTCCTTCAATACTTAAAATTGCTCCGCCATTTTCGTGAACACCGGCAAGGTCATTATTTGAAATAGTAAAGCTTTGACGATTTGAAGGCACTATTAATGCATTTCCCTGAAAGGAAACTTCAACTTTCCACGGCTTTAAAGCCGTAGCAGAAGTAAACCAGCCGGCTCCCGCCTGATATGCGGCACCTTCGGCTGCCGGTCCCGCAAATTCATCTGCGATATACAGCATCTCATTAGCGAATTTTAATAAATCGCCTTCTTGCGAATAAGAGTTAACTGAAAATAAAATAAATAGAATGAGGTATTTAGCGTGAAATTTCAAAATAAGTAGGTGTTAAGTTAGGCGGTAAAAATAACAAAAAAACTATTCTAAAAGCAATAGCATAAAAAACCCGCAAGAACACTTGCGGGTTTGGATTCATATACTCTTTAAGCACTACGCATCAATATTAGCATACTTAGCGTTTTTCTCGATAAATTCTCGTCGTGGCGGTACCTCATCTCCCATTAGCATAGAGAAAATTCTATCGGCTTCACCACTATTGTCTATGTTTACCTGTCTAAGTTTTCGTCTTTCAGGATCCATAGTAGTATCCCAAAGTTGCTCTGCATTCATCTCCCCAAGACCTTTATAACGTTGAATTTGCACTCCACCGCTATAGCTTTCTGCAATTTCGTCACGCTCTTCCTCGCTCCAGGCATAGCGTTTCTTGCTTCCCTTTTTCACCAAATATAAAGGTGGTGTTGCGATATAAATATGCCCTCCTTCTATCAATTCCTTCATATATCTATAGAAGAAAGTTAGGATAAGTGTTTCAATGTGACTACCATCTACATCGGCATCACACATAATCACTACTTTATGATATCTTAATTTTTCTGTATTCAGAGCTTTACTATCTTCTTCAGTACCAATAGTAACTCCAAGAGCAGTGTATATATTCTTTATCTCTTCGTTGTCAAAAACACGATGTGTCATCGCTTTTTCAACATTCAGGATTTTACCTCGCAATGGGAGAATTGCCTGGAATTTACGATCACGACCTTGTTTAGCCGTACCACCTGCCGAGTCACCCTCTACAAGAAATACTTCACTCATTGTTGGATCCTGCTCAGAACAGTCAGATAATTTCCCTGGCAAACCACCTATACTCATGGCCGTTTTACGCTGAACCATATCACGGGCCTTTTTCGCCGCGTTCCTGGCCTGGGCCGCAAGAATTACCTTCTGTATTATGGTTTTTGCATCATTCGGGTTTTCTTCCAGGTAATTTTCAAGCATTTCTGAAACTGCCTGCGAAACAGCCGAAGTCACTTCCCTGTTACCAAGTTTTGTTTTTGTCTGCCCTTCAAACTGAGGCTCTGCAACTTTTACTGAAATAATCGCGGTTAATCCCTCTCGAAAATCATCTCCAACGATCTCAAATTTCAACTTATCCAGCATTCCTGATGCATCGGCATATTTCTTAAGCGTAGTGGTTAAACCACGTCTAAAACCAGATAAGTGTGTTCCACCTTCGTGGGTATTTATATTATTAACGTAAGAGTGCAGGTTTTCGTTAAACGAGGTATTGTAAACCATCGCTACCTCAACAGGAATATCGTTCTTCTCACCTTCCATCGAGATCACATCAGCGATAATAGGCTCACGATTTCCATCAAGGAATTTTATAAATTCTTTTAATCCTTCTTCAGAATAAAATCTTTCGGAAAGATATTCTCCTTTTTCATCAACCTCACGCTTATCGGTAAGTGTAATTTGAATTCCTTTATTCAAATAAGCCAACTCACGCATTCTGCTAGACAAAGTTTCGTAGCTATAGTCTACGCTTTGCTGAAAAATACTGGAATCTGGCTTAAAGGTGATTACCGTTCCGTTCCTATCGGTTTCACCAACAGGTTTAACAGGGTAAAGCGGCTTTCCTATTTCATATTCCTGCTCCCAAATTTGACCATCTCTATAAACTGTAGCTTTAAGAGCGGTAGAAAGTGCGTTAACACAACTCACACCAACCCCGTGCAGACCACCGGAAACTTTGTAAGAATCTTTATCGAATTTACCACCGGCACCAATCTTGGTCATTACCACTTGCAGCGCAGAAACACCTTCTTTTTTATGAAGGTCTATCGGGATTCCCCTTCCATTATCTTCGGTAGTTACCGAACCATCTTCATTTATAGTTACTTTAATCGTATCACAATGGCCGGCCATAGCCTCATCAATAGAGTTATCTACCACCTCATACACCAAATGGTGCAATCCTCTTACACCGGTATCACCAATATACATAGAAGGCCGCAAGCGCACATGCTCCATTCCTTCTAAAGCCTGAATACTATCGGCCGAGTAATTGTGTTTTTTGGCTTCTTCGCTCATATATTTCGCTAATTAAATTCGTCTATTTTGAATAACGAACAAATATAACAAAACGCATATTTTTAAGAAGCCCGCAAGTTCTCTCCAAGCTTTAAGTTATTAACAATTTGTGCAAAAAAAAGCCCAAAATACAGGCAATCTAATGCTGTATTTTGGGCATAACAAACCACACGATTGTTTAACCTAAGCTGCTGCTAATTCTTCCAGTTCTTTTTTGGCAGTGGTAGCTACATGAGAAGTATTTGCACGTCCGCTTGGGTCAAGATCTGCCTGCCATTTTGGAATCCATCTTTTTACCGTTTTTGCAGCTTTTTCCTGCGGGAAATGACTGTGGAATATCTCTCTATAGAAATACGCTTCCTTAGTTGCAGGGGTGTTATATGGATATTTTTCTGATGCCTCCTCCATTTGCTTATCACTAACTCTTGCTGAAGCATAAGCAATAAGCTCATCTATCCAACTATAACCAACACCATCGCTAAATTGTTCTTTCTGTCTCCATAACACCTCTTCGGGTAAAAATGGCTGTTCCGGAGTATCAAATGCTTTTCTAAGGATATATTTCTCTACACCCCCATATGTTTTTGGCAGCTTATGAATAGCCTCTGTTTCCATTGCTGTTTTTAGAAATGCTTTATCTAAAAACGGCACCCTTGCCTCAAGACCATGGGCCATTGTAGACTTATCTGCTCTCAGGCAATCTGCAGTAGCTAGTCTTTGCACTCTTCTTATAGTTTCTTTTTGAAAATCATCGGCAGTAGGTGCATTTTTAAAGTATAGGTAACCACCAAAGATTTCATCGGCTCCTTCCCCACTCAAAACTACTTTCACTCCCTTTTCCTTAATTCCTTTAGAAAGGAAATACATGGGTGTGCTTGCTCTTATAGAAGTCACATCATAGGTTTCCAAATGCCATACTAGTTTTTTTAGAATATCAATTCCTTCTTCTACGGTAAAGTGAAACTCTGAATGCTCAGTTCCAAGGAATTCGGCAACCTTTCTGGCCGCAATTAAATCGGGTGCTGTTTCATCTAAACCAATAGAGAACGAATGCAATTTTTTACCGCTATCTTTTAATAATCTTGCAGCGATAGACGAAGTTAAAGATGAATCTAAACCTCCACTCAATAATACTCCCAGCGGAACATCTGCCATTAATCGTTTACGGGTTGCTTCAATTAAGCTTTCTCTTATTTTTGAAAGATCTAGTTTTTGCGTTGCTTTCTCATAATCAAACCAATCTGGAGTATAATATTCTACGAAACCGGTTTGCGGTGTATAATAGTGCCCCGGAGGAAATGCTGCCAAGCTGCTACATTGATCTACCAGGGTTTTCATTTCACTGGCAAACCAAATGGAACCATCATCATCGGTTCCATAGTAAAGTGGTTTCACCCCAATTGGATCTCTAGCCGCGATAAAATCTTTCCCATCTACTACAACAAAAGAAAACACTCCATCTAATTTATCCAGGAAATCAACTCCATACTTTTCGTACAGATGAACAATTACCTCAGAATCTCCGGTAGTTCTAAAAGAATGATCTTTCAACTCGTTATTTCGCAAAGCCTGGTGGTTATAGATCTCCCCATTGTGGACCATCCAGGCAGTTGAAGTTCCCTGGATAGGTTGTTTTCCGGTTTCAAGATCTACAATAGACAATCTTTCGTGACTTAATACATAACCTTCTTCGGTTACGTGTACATCACTTTCGTCTGGACCGCGGTGCGACATTCTTTTTGATAGCCCGCTGATCTTTTCTTCTGATAATCGTTTTCCGATTACTGCTAAAATTCCACACATAACATTTGCTTTATTGATTCAATACAAATATGCGCCATAGATTACATTTAATAAACACTAATAGCTATAATGGTAATTTTCAAAAACATATTACACGGAATTAAAATTCATAAGTAAGTAAATTTCTTTCAAAAAGTCTATAATTCTTACATCTGTAAATATTTAGTATTTTAACATCAACTAAATAAATCTTTAACACCTTAAGAAATAGTAGTAAACTATCTTTAAGCTTAAAAATCAAACACAATGAAAAAAATACTTTTAACAGCAGTATGTTTAATAGGATTTCTTGGATTTCAAGATTTACTGGCACAGGAAACAGAGCAAAATAGCGAACCGAATTTTCCTAAATTAGATACCAGCCCTCTGGATATGGTTATACACCGCGATCAAGATAACGAGGTAGTTATGAGGGTGATTTATAGTCGTCCTCAAACACGGGATCGGGAAATTTTCGGAAAACTGGTACCTTACGGAGAAGTTTGGAGAACCGGAGCAAACGAAACTACTGAAATTACTTTTTATGATGACATGAGTATTGGTGGCGAAACCGTAAAAGCAGGAACCTATACGCTTTACACTATTCCAGATGAAAAACATTGGACTATAATTCTAAATAATTCAGTTCATACCTGGGGTGCTTACCAATATGCCGACGAAAAGGACTATGTAAGGATTAAAGTACCGGTTAGAAATGCAAGTCAAAACATTGAGAGTTTCTCTATGGCTATAGAACAAAAAGAAGATGAAGAAGGCGCCAACCTGCTAATGGGCTGGGCCGATAAATACGTAAAAGTACCTTTCTCTCCTGCGGGATAATAAAAAAGTGAACTAAAACTAAAACGGCTGCTTGTAACTCAAACAGCCGTTTTTTTTATGGATAAAGCAAATATATTAAGCCGTCATACTGAATTTATTTCAGGATCTAACAAGATATATCAGTAACAACTTAGAAGCTAAAACCAGTTCAGCTTGACGGCCTCCACTTTTGAATCAATTTGTTTTTATGGAATATTAAGATATTTATGTGTTTGTAGAGAAACCTTCCATTTAGGATTTTTCATAACAAAATCAACTATTAAAGGCATCATCTTATCTCTGTTGCTCCACTCCGGTTGCAAATACAGGATGCAATTCTCACTAACTTTTTCGGCTTGTTCTTCAGCAAACTTAAAATCGTGCTTATTAAAAATAATCACTTTCAGCTCGTGGGCCAGCGGATAAATCTCTTCAGTAGGTAATTTTATTTTCTTTGGTGATAAACAAATCCAATCCCATTCCCCTGTTAATTTATAAGCTCCCGAGGTTTCAATATGAATATCACAACCTTTAGCTTTTAATGAACCGGTAAGCCTGGTCATATCCCAGGTTAGCGGTTCCCCACCGGTAATCACAATAGTTTTACTATTTGCAACTGCTTTTTCCACTATTTCGCCAATATGTGTTGGCGGATGAATAGTTGGATCCCAGCTTTCTTTCACATCGCACCAATGGCACCCCACATCGCAACCTCCAATCCTTATAAAATAAGCGGCGGTTCCTTTATGAAATCCTTCTCCCTGTATGGTATAAAACTCCTCCATTAAAGGAAGCATTATCCCATCATCTACCAATGCCTTAGTTTCTTCTGTAATCATAGCCGGCAAAGATACGGAATCTCTTTTTTTATCCTGTGCTTCAAGCCGAATTCCTCTCTAATCTATAATAAGGGCATTTTCCACATCAAAGTTTTCTTTTGAAAGATCTACGAAAAACCCATTAATTACAGCATACTCCAAGTTTTCATCTTTTTTTAGAAAGAAATTAGGCTGCAAATTTTCCGGAATTTCGAAATCTTCGGTTACCAGGTTTATAGGTAATTTGGTGAAATCATCTTTCGGCAACTCCTTTAAAACGACATAAGAATAACCCTCTTTAAGTATTTCTGAAATATTCACTTGTTGCAATTTCTCTAAATTTTCAAAGGTCTCCGGGTAAATTTTTCCCTGTTCAAATTTATAACCAGAAGCGTCAAATTCTTCGTATCCGTAATAGGTAGAAAGATCTCCCTGATCTGAAATACTGGAATTATAAAAATAATCCAGGTCTTCATCCTGAACTTCGTATTGGTTAATCCCTAAATCTAAAATATAGTCTTCTCCTAATAATTCATAAGTAAGCCCGGTAAGTTTTAAATCAAAAAGCTTCCTATCGTTATTGGGAATCTCTTCATATTTAGAAATTTCGGCGTTTTTATAATCTTCATCGGCAATAGAAAATATGGCGGCAAGAATAGAAACGAAATTCAACTTTCTAATTTGCTGTTTTTCCGGATCGTTTGGGTAACCTCCAGATTCAATTAAAATAGTACTTGTTCCCCATTTTTGAATGTTATCTCCAAAAGCACGCGGCTCAAAATCGTCGTTATAGCGTCCCACCTGGCCGGGCGCATATTCCTGCAGAATATTATTCATTTGCAC
>DATFJA010000045.1:0-2920 GCA_035269545.1 Salegentibacter sp. | reverse complement strand
AGGATTCATATCAGCAAGATATTTACGCAACACCCACATTCTTTGTATCGTGTTTTCATCAAGTAATAGATCGTCACGACGTGTACTGGAAGAAGTAAGATCGATTGCAGGGAAAATTCTACGGTTAGCAATTTTTCTATCCAATTGCAGTTCCATATTTCCTGTTCCTTTAAATTCTTCAAAGATCACCTCGTCCATTTTAGAACCGGTATCGGTAAGGGCGGTAGCGATTATAGACAATGAACCACCGTTTTCGATATTACGGGCGGCACCAAAGAAACGTTTTGGTTTGTGTAGGGCATTAGCGTCTACACCACCACTTAATACTTTACCACTGGCAGGTTGTACAGTGTTGTATGCACGGGCCAAACGAGTAATAGAATCTAAAAGAATCACTACATCGTGACCACATTCTACCAAACGCTTTGCTTTTTCTAAAACGATATTCGCAACTCGCACGTGTTCGTGAGCTTCTTTATCAAAAGTAGAAGCTACCACTTCACCTCGTACATTACGTTGCATATCGGTAACCTCTTCAGGACGTTCATCAATAAGTAAAACTATTTGATAAACTTCAGGGTGGTTTGCTGCGATTGCGTTGGCGATATCTTTAAGCAACATTGTTTTACCAGTTTTAGGCTGGGAAACAATCATACCACGCTGGCCTTTTCCAATGGGGGAAAAGAGGTCCATAATTCGGGTAGATAAACTGCTTTGCTTATCGGCTATATTGAATTTTTCCTTTGGGAAAAGTGGAGTTAAGTGTTCAAAAGAAACACGGTCTCTCACTACCTGCGGGTCCAATCCGTTAATTTTGTTGATCTTGATTAATGGGAAATACTTTTCACCTTCTTTCGGTGGTCTTATTTGCCCTAATACGGTATCTCCTGTTTTTAATCCGAATAAACGAATTTGCGACTGGGAAACATAAATATCATCAGGAGAAGTAAGGTAATTGTAGTCTGAAGATCTTAGGAAACCATAGTTGTCCTGCATTATATCCAGAACACCTTCACTTTCAATGATCGCATCAAATTCGTAATCTGGTTCGCGGTAGCGATTTCGACCATCACGGTTTCCGCTATCCCGGCCTCCGTTATTTTTACTGCGAGTATCTTTCTTATGGTCACGAGTGTTACTCTTCTGATTTTTAGAAGAATTATCGTCTCTGGTGTCCTTAAGTTTTTGCTCCGGCTTTTTATTTTCTTTGGGTTTGGAAGGCGTATTTTCTTTTTTAGGAGAATTGCTTTCTTTTTTTGCAGGGCGGGAATCTTTATTTTCTTCTGCTTTTTCAGCTCTCGGCGGCTTTTTATTACTTCCTATTTTACCACCTTTTTTAGCCTGCGGTTTTTCTGAAGTTTTACTATGCTCTTCACTTTTTGGAGATTCCTCTTTTTTAGTATCGTCTGTGAGTGCTTCTTTAGCCTTTTTAGGGTTAGCAGCCTGATAGTCCAGGATTTGATATACCAGATCTAATTTTTTTAAAGTCCTGAATTTTGGGACGTTTAAAGATTTAGCGATATCCTGCAGTTCAGGAAGCTTTTTAGCTTTTAATTCTGAAATTTCAAACATGAATAATTAAGAATAAATTTGTGTTTGGGTTGATTGTTAAACTTCTCGAGGAAGAATCGAAAAAAATTTGGAGACTTAAGTAACCTGTTTTGAATTGGTTACGAAATGTTCCAGCAAACATACAACTTTATTTTAATATTTTGAATAGCAATTCTAAAAAGAATCTTTATTTTTGTTCGCGAATTTCACCAGAAGATATGTTACAACGAATCCAAACTATATATTTACTTCTCGCTATTATTGTTAGTGCAGGACTGATCTTTGCTTTTCCACTTTGGGAAAATTCTGAAGGAGTTGCCATGTTTGCCCAAGATTATCTTATGGTTTTTGTTGCATTTCTCGCTTCAGCTTTATTATCTTTGGTGAGTATTTTTATGTTCAAAAATAGAAAGCTTCAATTTGTATTGGGGCGTCTAAATATCTTATTAAACTTTTTTTTACTAGGAGTGTTTGTTTATTGGTCGCTAAGTTTACCTGGAGAAATGGATATTTCAGAGAAGGGTATTGGGATGTTTCTTCCAATCATTTCTATCGTTTTTCTTGTTTTGGCCAATAAGGCCATTAAAAAGGACGAAGATCTCGTAAAATCTGTGGACCGATTACGATAAGCCTATAATCTTAGTAGTATTAGTGCGTGAAAACCCGAAGTGAAAGCTTCGGGTTTTTTAGTTTTTATAAGTATGCGGAACCATTAGTGCATCGCCACGAATTCACGAATATCTTTAATTATTGTACTTGTTTTTACAAAAGCAATAAAAGTTCCTTCCCTTTTTCAAGGGAAGGTGGCACATCATAGATGTGACGGAAGGGTTTATTACGCAGTCAGGTAGACCCTTATATTAAAAGAGCTTGTGCGGAATATTACGCGGAGCGTGGTAATCTTTAGTTTAGAAGTTTTCCATGAAATTATTAGAGCAGATTGCTTCGCCCGATAAAAATCGGGGTCGCAATGACGCTAAGAAACCACAATCGCGATTAATTCAAGAATGTTTTGGCTTGTGTATATTGTTTTTTCGTCATTGCGAGAAATAATTCGACACAGGAGAATTATGACGCGGCAATCTGCTTTTTAAGTAAGCTTCCTTTTTTGATAGTTCGTAACTTAATAAAAAAATTGTTTCAGTAGTGCCTCCATCGCAATGAGTATTTTAATTGCCCACTGACACTGCAAACTGAAACTGCCTACTTACTTTTTAACTCTATCACTTCCAGATCCTTAATTTCCGCCGCGTCAATTTTAAATCTAAGCATGGTGCGCTTCTTATGAAATCCCTGTTTACCCGCTGCTCCCGGGTTCATATGCAGCAATCCCAAGTTTTTATCGTTCATAACTTTTAAAATATGGGAA
>DATFJA010000044.1:0-7168 GCA_035269545.1 Salegentibacter sp. | reverse complement strand
ATAAGTTTTTAAATTCATCATATGCTTCTAGAATTGCATTTTTTACCGTATCAAAAGTCTCTTCCCTATTGCTGTGAGCACCTCCAACTGGTTCCTTTACAATCTCATCTATAAGCTTTTGTTTTTTCATATCCTTAGCGGTAAGTTTTAAAGCATCTGCCGCTTGTTCCTTATACTCCCAGCTTCGCCAAAGTATAGAAGAACAGGATTCAGGAGAAATTACCGAATACCAAGTGTTTTCAAGCATCATCACTTTATCTCCAACACCAATTCCCAAAGCACCACCACTGGCTCCTTCACCAATAATAACAACAATTACCGGCACTTTTAGCCTGGTCATTTCAAGAATATTTCGGGCAATAGCTTCCCCCTGGCCGCGCTCTTCAGCTTCCAGACCTGGATATGCTCCCGGTGTATCCACAAATGTCACTACAGGAAGACCAAACTTCTCTGCAGATTTCATTAAACGTAAAGCTTTGCGGTAACCTTCAGGATTAGCCATCCCAAAATTTCTGTATTGTCTGGTTTTAGTATTATAGCCTTTTTGCTGGCCAATAAACATAAAACTCTGGTCTTCAATTTTACCAAGACCACCGATCATCGCTTTATCATCTTTTACATTTCTATCACCGTGAAGTTCCAAAAAGGTATCTCCACAAATAGCATTAATGTAATCTAAAGTATAGGGACGGTTAGGATGCCTTGAAAGTTGAACCCGTTGCCAGGCCGTTAAATTCTTATATATATCCTTTCGGGTAGCCTTTAATTTCTTTTCGATTTGCCTGCAGGTAGCTGTAACATCAACATCGCTCTCTTCACCTATGTTACAAGCTTTTTCGTACTGCTCTTCCAACTCTTTAATGGGTAATTCAAATTCTAAATATTCCATAAGTTGTTATGGTTTGTTTTTTATTAGCTTACAAATATAACAAACTTTAAAAGGAAGAATTATGCAGAAAGACCATTAATTTTTGAGAATTTTTCCAACTTATCTTTTAGCCCTGTAAAGTAGAAAAATAGCGAGAATGCCAAAACTGATATTTGGGAACCAAACGGCAATTAATGGAGAAAAGGTAGATTGCTCTGCCATGGTACCAAAAACCTTATCGAAAAATATAAATATAAATGCAAGGGTAATACCAACGGCAAGATTAACACCCATTCCACCGCGGCGTTTCATAGAAGACACGGCTACGGCAATAATCGTCAAAATAAATGCAGAAATAGGAATACTCCATCTTTTGTAAGCTACCACCAGGTATCTGTTAATATTACCCGATCCTCTGCGTCTCTCTTTCTCTATAAATTCGTTTAGTTCGGTATAATTTAAGGTCTCGGCGATATAGGTTTCAGGAGTTAATTCATCAAATTCAAAAGGAAGAATAGTATCTAACTTGCTTTGATGAATAATAGAATCACCATCCACACCAACTATCCGCTTATTTACATTCGTTAAAGAATAGGTGGTATCTTCTGTATTGAATCTTAAACTGGTTGCACTAATCTTAAACTTTAGTTTGTTTCCTTCAAAATGCTCTAAAGTAAAATTTCGGGCCGATTTACCAAGCGGCTGAAAGTGGCTGGCATAAATAAACTCATCGTCGTTTATTTGCCTGTAAACATCCCTGGTTTCCTGGGTCTGCTCGTTTTTCTTGAGATATTCGTACTTAAATTCATTAAAACCTTTGCTGGCTTTGGGCGCTAAAAACATTCCGAGAAATAAAGCTAGAACACAAACAATGCTAGCTCCAATAAGATATGGTCTTAAAAATCTCCAGAAAGAAACACCACTACTTAAAAAGGCGATAATCTCGGTATTATTAGCAAGTTTAGAAGTAAACCAGATCACTGATAAAAACAAGAAAAGCGGAAACAAAAGGTTGGCAAAATAGATCGTAAAGTCTACATAATAAAGTGCTACTTCTATAAAAGGCACTTCATTATCCAGTATTTTACCAATTTTTTCGGCAAGATTTACCGTAATCCCAATTGGTATAAATAACAAAAGCATCAGGAAAAAAGTTCCCAGATAGCGTTTTAATATGTACCAATCTAATATTTTCAAGGTTTACAGTCTTTTGTCCATTTGTTTTACCATCATATTCTTCCAGGTGGCAAAATCTCCGGCTAAGATATGTTTTCTGGCTTCACGCACCAACCACATATAAAACCCGAGGTTATGAATTGTAGCAATTTGCTTGCCGAGAAGTTCATTCACACTAAATAAATGCCTAACATACGCTTTGCTGTATTCTGTATCTACAAAAGTGATTCCCATTTCATCTATTGGCGAGAAATCGTCTTCCCATTTTTTATTCTTGATGTTAATAGTACCGTGAGCAGTGAATAGCATTCCGTTACGTGCATTTCTGGTTGGCATCACGCAATCAAACATATCTACTCCCAGTGCGATATTTTCCAGGATATTAATAGGAGTTCCCACGCCCATTAAATATCTCGGTTTATCCTCCGGAAGAATTTCAGTAACAACTTCTGTCATTGCGTACATTTCTTCCGCCGGTTCCCCAACCGAAAGTCCGCCAATCGCATTACCCTCTGCTCCAACCGAAGCGATATATTCTGCAGACTGCTTTCTTAAATCTTTGTAAGTACTCCCCTGAACAATTGGAAATAAAGTTTGATTAAAACCATAGAATGGATCTACTTTATCAAGATGGTCCACACACCTGTCAAGCCATCTATGCGTCATGTGCATAGAACGCTTCGCATATTTGTAATCACAGGGATAAGGCGTGCATTCATCGAAAGCCATAATGATATCGGCTCCAATAGCGCGCTGAATTTCCATTACGTTCTCTGGAGTAAAAGTATGGTAAGAACCATCTATATGAGATTTGAATTTTACACCTTCCTCTTTAATTTTTCTTCTGGCAGAAAGAGAATATACCTGGTACCCGCCACTATCGGTTAAAATATTTCTATCCCAGTTCATAAACTTATGTAAACCGCCTGCTTTCTTAAGAATTTCGGTTTGTGGACGTAAATAAAGGTGATAGGTATTTCCTAATATAATATCGGGATTAATTTCTTCTTTAAGTTCCCGTTGATGCACTCCTTTTACAGAAGCCACGGTACCAACAGGCATAAAAATAGGAGTTTCAATCTTACCGTGATCGGTTGTAATGGTCCCGGCACGGGCTTTACTACCGGCATCGGTACTCAACAAATCAAATTTCATAGTGTATTTTAAGTGAGTGCAAAGATACTCAAGTAAACTACCTTTAGGCAAACCCACGAGGCATTTTTTTGCTTTCGAGGCATCCCGATTTCATGGGACGAAGCATTTAAATCTCGATTATCGAGTAAATATCGAATAAAAGAAGTTAAAAACAGGAAATTGTTAGTTACTTGATTAGTTTTCTTGATAACTGACTCGTAACCACTTTGACAAAGCTTTATAAAAACCTATTTTTGTGGCTATTATTTTAACAACACAATTTTACTTTAATGTCAAAAATCAAAGAATTAGAAGATTTTGCCACCCAGGTTCGCCGGGATATTTTGAGGCAGGTTCACAAGGTGAATTCGGGTCACCCGGGAGGTTCACTTGGTTGTACAGAATTTTTCACCGCTTTGTACCAGGGCGGGATTATGGAGCACAACCCCGATTTTAATATGGATGGAAAAGGAGAAGATCTTTTCTTCCTCTCTAATGGCCATATTTCACCGGTATTCTATAGTGTTTTAGCCCGAAGTGGTTATTTCCCAGTAGAAGAACTTAATACTTTTCGCCTTATTAATTCCAGGTTACAAGGTCACCCTACAACTCACGAAGGCCTACCAGGAATTCGCGTAGCATCGGGATCACTGGGCCAGGGAATGTCGGTCGCTCTTGGCGCTGCTCAAGCCAAAAAGCTCAATAAAGATAAACATTTGGTATTTTCACTGCACGGCGATGGTGAATTACAGGAAGGTCAGAACTGGGAAGCAATTATGTATGCCGCAGGAAATAAAGTAGATAATCTTATTGCAACTGTAGACCTTAACGGCCAGCAAATTGATGGAAGTACAGAGACAGTTTTACCTATGGGTAATATGAAAGCTAAATTTGAAGCTTTTGGCTGGGATGTTATGGAGATTGAAGATGGTAATGATATGCAACAGGTAGTTGATGGTTTAAATGAAGCAAAATCTCGTACTGGAAAAGGAAAACCGGTATGTGTGCTTATGACTACTGTGATGGGTAATGGTGTAGATTTTATGATGCATACTCACGCCTGGCACGGAAAAGCGCCTAACGATGAACAATTGGAAACCGCGCTTTCACAAAATCCTGAAACTTTAGGAGACTATTAAAGGTAAAATAAAATTGATTTCCCGCTTATTCTGGAATAAAATCAGATAGGTCGCGAAAATGACAAAGAATACAAAGAATGAAAACATATAAAGACACAGGAAAGAAAGATACCCGCTCCGGTTTTGGCGCAGGACTTACCGAACTTGGTAGAACCAATCCTAACGTAGTAGCACTTTGTGCCGATCTTGTGGGATCACTTAAAATGCAGGATTTTATAGATGAAAATCCAGAGCGTTTTTTCCAGACGGGAATTGCTGAAGCCAATATGATGGGTATGGCTGCCGGACTTACCATAGGCGGGAAAATTCCTTTTGCCGGTACTTTCGCGAATTTTGCTACTGGTAGAGTTTACGATCAAATTCGTCAATCTATCGCTTATTCAGGTAAAAACGTGAAGATTTGCGCTTCTCACTCTGGAGTTACCTTAGGAGAAGATGGTGCCACACACCAAATCCTGGAAGACATTGGTCTTATGAAAATGTTACCGGGTATGACGGTAATCAATACCTGCGATTTTAATCAGACCAAAGCAGCAACTCTAGCAATTGCTGAACACGATGGCCCTGTCTATCTTCGTTTTGGAAGACCAAAAGTGGCCAATTTCACTGAAGAAAACCAAAAATTTGAAATTGGTAAAGCAGTTCAGTTGTATGATGGAGAAGATGTAACCATTATCGCTACAGGTCATTTAGTTTGGGAAGCTATACAGGCTGCACAAAAACTTTCAGAAAAAGGCATCAGCGCCGATGTAATTAATATCCATACGATTAAGCCTTTAGATGAAAACGCTATTATCAATTCGGTGAAGAAAACCGGATGCGTGGTAACTGCCGAAGAGCACAACTTTCTGGGCGGACTTGGAGAAAGCGTAGCACGCACTTTAGCCGAAAATAATCCTGCTCCACAAGAATTTGTGGCTACCCAGGATACTTTTGGAGAAAGCGGTACTCCAGATCAATTAATGGATAAATACGGTCTTAATGCGGAAGCAATAATTAAGGCTACAGAAAGAGTATTAAAAAGAAAATAAAAAATCTTTTTAAGGAAATTTAAGGGGCTATTTTAAAAGTTTATAAAATCGTCATCCTGAATTAATTTCAGGATATAATATGTTTATTTTTAAAACATGTTAGAAGCTGAAACAAGTTCAGCTTGACGAGACAAGACTTTTTAAATAGCCTCTTTTTATTATAAATAGAATAAGAACCACAATTTATGCGTTATCAAAACCTAACAACAAAGCAATTTACTATGAAGAAATTAATGTTTATCGCTGTTTTTCTGTTTTCCTCTATAGGACTTATGGCTCAGGAAGCAGATTTTGGAATTAAAGGAGGTTTCAATTATGGAGCTACCGGTGACCTTGAAAGAGAAAGCGCCACTAGTGACCTTAAGAGTATTATGGATGGACAAGAAAAATCTGGTTATCACCTGGGTCTTTTCAGTCGATTTCAAATTGTGGGAGTTTTTGTTCAGCCCGAAATAATTTTTACTCGATTGAATACTGAATATGAAAACTTCGACTATAAAATTGATAAAGTAGATGCTCCCATATTGCTGGGTGTAAATGTTATTGGCCCTCTTAATATAAAGGCCGGACCATCATTCCAATACATTATAAATAATGAGCTTGAAGACACAACTCTTAAAATTAGTGATGTGGAGAAAGACATTACCGTAGGTTACCAGGTGGGTGCAGGCATAAATCTTGGACGTTTAGGTTTTGACGTAAGATATGAAGGCGCGTTTACAGAAAACAATGCTTTTGGAGCTACCGAAACCGCTGAAGAGAATTTCACTATAGACTCAAGACCGTCTCAATGGATTCTGAGTTTATCTTATGCCTTCTAATTGGAACTAATATTCAATCAAATAAAAAAAGAGGTGATGTAAGTCTACATCACCTCTTTTTTTATACTAGATTATCTTTGAATTTTATTGAAAGGTATCCGGATCTAAATAATCTGGAGTTCCATTTCCATTCGAGTCTGGAAATTCTATACTTCCATCTTCATTAATGATTATTTCGTCTCTGGTTGGCGTACCATCCCCATCGTCATCTGGATCGGCAAAGTTTGGAGTTTGATCCTCATCGGTATCATCGTCAAACACTACATTATTTTCATTAAGATCTTCCATCCAGCTAGGAATACCATCACGATCGTGATCGGCCTCATTGACAAGTAACAACTGCACATTAAAAATTAATGGACTATAAGGAGGAATACTAGGTTGGGAGCTTGAAAAATATCCCAGGCCTGAAGGAAAAATAAGTGCTCCAATTCCATAATCATCATTAAAATCAACGGTATTATCGGCATTAACAGTATAACCGGTTGCTCCTTTAAACTCTACAACCCCGGCAGAAAATCCTTTTATTAGCGTAGTAAGATCAAACCAAATAGGTGTATTGGCATTGTCAAAGGCCGTAAGGTCTAATAATTCTCCACGATAGCTTACCAAAGTAGAATCGGTGAATTTAGGCTGTTGCCCCTCCCCCTCTCTTACTTTAAGAATATACATATTATATTCAACATCATTATTTAAAACCGTTTTCATCATCAGATTCTCTTCTTCAGAAAGTGGTGTTTTATCGGCATTTTCTCCTGCTATGGTATCAAAACGAACCATGTAATCAAAATCGTCAGAAGGATTTTCAAACTCATCATAATTGTAAAAATGCGTTTCCAGGAAGCTATTAATAGAATCTTCATCAACTAAAGCCTGCTCTTCGGGATCCTTTTCCTCAAATTCAGGGGCATTCCCATTATCATCTTCGTTACAGGAAATTAAAGTTAAAGCTGAAATAAAGCTTATAATAAAAAATTTGTTTAATTGCATTGTCTCTAT
>DATFJA010000043.1:0-5991 GCA_035269545.1 Salegentibacter sp. | reverse complement strand
GAAGATGGAGTAAGCTGGGAAGATCATTTTGAAGTGGCAAAAAAGGGTGCTATGCCAGAGCTGGAAAAGATGAAAGAAGAAGGTTTGATTAAAGCCTGGGGACTTGGAGTAAATACCATAGATCCTATTTTAAAAACCCTGGATGTTGCCAAACCAGATGTTTTCCTTTCAGCTATACAGTATTCATTAGTAAATCATAAAGATGCCTTAGAGCGTTTGTTACCGGCTATTGAACAAAGCGAAGCGACTTTAATAAATGCCGCTCCTTTTAACGCCGGACTTCTTACGGGCCAAAAACGTTATAATTATGGCGGGGAAATGCCTGAAGATATTAGCGACCGTTATAAAAAGATTTTAAAAGTTGCTGAAAAGCATAATGTAAACCTTGTAGCTGCTTCATTACAGTTCTCTTTAGCTCCAAAAGCAGCAGGAACGGTGTTGGCCGGTGCAAGCAAACCCGAACAGGTAAAGGAAAATGTAAAAGCCCTGGAGGAAAAAATTCCTGCAGAATTCTGGTCAGATCTAAAACAGGAAAATTTAATAGAACAAAACGCGGAAATACCAGCTTAAAAAATTTAAACCACGAATACATTAATAATTTATATAGCTGTTCGTGGTTTTCTTTTTAGGCTTTCTCGCCTTAGTAACATAAAACACAGGATCTATTGATAAAATTTTTTGTAACATTTGTAACAATTATCTTCTTGGGTTTATTTTATATTCGCCGATTAAATGCAATTCAAAACTTACATAGCAATTTTATTCACCGTAGTTTTCTTCGGAAAATTCTTAATGCTAGACGCGAAAGTGCTTAATAGTGTTTTGAAGTCTGAAGGTATTGCGATGGTAAACCCTTTTTGTAAGAAAAACGATCGGCAAACAGCCGGTGATAATATTTTAAGCCAGGATTCTTCTGTTTTGGTTATAAGTAGCGATGCAATATGTAATTCTTTCTTTTTTATTACACATCCAGAGTTCCAGAAAAAAGAGGTTGAAGACAATTTTCATGCCTTCAATTATTTGAATCCGGCTATAATTTCCATTTACTTCTCTAAAGATTATCCGCCTCCAAAGGCATTAGTGGCATAAACATATATATTTCCGGAGATAATTTCGGAACATATTTTTATTCACTAATTCTTAATCAACATGAATTCACAAATTTTAGTGAGTCGTCGCTCTATACAATTGTTACGGGTGATGCTCAGCGGGATATTTCTCGTAGCCAGTTTACACCATTTATTCAATATTGAAAAAACGGTAAATAGAATTGACCAGGCCAGTTTCAAAGGACTCGCCTATTTTTTCGGAAACCCGGAATTACTGGTGATTCTCTCTGGAGTGGTTATGCTTATTGCAGGTTTTGGCCTTCTTATAGGTTTCAAAACTCGCTGGACAGCCATAATTCTACTGGCAGTTCTAATCCCTATTACTCTTACCGTGCAGGTAGGACAAATTACAACGCTGGGGCCGCTTTTTAAAAATATTGCAATAGCCGGCGGACTGCTGTTTTTTATCCTCAACGATTTTAAAGATCAACAAACAACAAAAATATAATCGGCTGTTTCAGCCATAAAATTTATTAAAATGAAAAATTCAATTTTAATCTTTACAGCTTTTTTTATGCTGTTTTCAATAACTACAAATGCTCAAAATCACAATCCTGAAAAGAATAATTATGTGGTTTTAACCAAGAAAATTCCGCAGTTACAACCCATTCTAATTACTGCGGAAGAACTACAGGCAGAAGATGCACATCATTTTGGTGATTTCCAGGTTATTGTTTGCGGCCAGACCGTAAAAGGCTTAACCGATAATGAACAAATGCAAAAGTTTATCCAGCGAGCCAATAAAGCCAATGTTGCGCTTAAAGCCTGTGGATTTTCCCTCAAAAAATTTGGTGTAGATCCTAAAGCGATTCCATCAGAAATGGAAGTTGTTGAGAATGGAATCCTATATGATTTTCAACTTCAGAAAAAAGGATATTTCAGTATAGAGCTTTAAAAAAAGCATTCTAAATCATATAAAATATCAAGATGATGAAAAAAATAGGAATTCTAATCTTAGTCTTTATGCTAGGCTTTTCAGGTTTTGCCCAAACAAAAACAGGAATAGAGAAGAATAATTATGTAGTATCTACTTCCAAAATTCCACAGTTAGAGCCAATAATCCTTACTGCTGAAGCATTAAAACAAGAAGATGGTCACAAATTTGGTGATTTTCAGATCGTCCTTTATGGACGAAATGTTAAGGAGCTTACAGATAAAGAGAAGATGAGCAACTATATAAAAAAAGCCAAAGCTGCGGGCGTAGAGATCAAGGTTTGTAAACTCTCCATAAACTTTTTAAAAATTGGCATAAAAGATTTACATCCCTACGTAAAGGTAGTAGACCACGCCTTTACACATCTTTTACAATTACAAAAGAATAAGAACTATTACAGTATAGAACTATAAAAGATAATTTATGAAAATTAGTTTAAAGACAGCATTAATCCTGTTTTCAGGCATTGCTACCATTGGTTTATATACCTCTTGTAATAATGCAAATGGTAAAAACCCAGAGAAAAATAAAGATGAACCTACTAAAATAACCATTTTACAAACGGCCGATATTCACGGGCAACTTGATTCTCATCCCGAATTATTTTGGGAAGATGAAGAAATAGTTTTTAAAGAACGTGGCGGCCTCGCACACATTCAAACCCTCTTTGAAGAAGAACGCGCCAAAAACCCAAATACTGTTATTTTTGATGGCGGTGATCTTATCCAGGGAAGTGGCTATGCCGCACTTTCTGAAGGAAAAATATTCCCTGAAATTATAAAGAATATGGATTACGATCTTCTAGTGCCGGGAAACTGGGAAGTAGTTTATGGCAAGAAAGTAATGATGGACGTTCTCCAGGGTTTTGAAACTCCTGTAATTGTTCAGAATATGTTTCACCAGGAAGATAATAAAGAGCTTTTCCCTCCCTACTGGACCAAAGAAATTGAAGGTGTAAAACTTGGGTTTATCGGGATAAACGATCCCGATGTTCCTGTACGTCAAAACCCGATTTTTAGTGAAGGCATTGACTTTAGTGGATTAGAGGAGGGCGTGGAAGAACTCATTCAGAAAGTAAAAAAGGAAGAGAAAGTTGACGCGCTGTTTTTGGTGACCCATTTCGGGATTTTTAAGCAGGTAGAATTAGCTAACAATCCAATTGCTAAAGATGTAGATTATATCTTCGGAAACGATACCCACGAACGCGTTCGGGAGCCTATAAAAGGGAAATATGCGAAAGTTACCGAACCCGGGGCTTTTGGCTCTTTTGTAGGAAAATTAAATCTGTATTTTAAAAATGGAGAGATTGTAGATGAGGAATATGAGTTATTAGAAGTTGATCCAAAAGAATACCCGGCCAATCCTAAAATAGCTAATCTTGTCAGTAAAGCAAAGAAACCCTATAAAGAGCATTTGGAAACCGTGATTGGTTATACTGAAACGCCACTTTACCGCTATTTAACGGTGGAAAATCCAATGGATAATATGATCACCGATGCCGCCCGGTGGAAAACCGGTGCCGATATTTCTATTTCAAACGGATTTCGCTTTGGAAATCCCATAGTTCCCGAAAATGGAAAACCGGCGCCTATAACCCGGGCTAATTTATGGAACTTACTCCCGGTAAATGAAAAAGTAAAAACCGGGAAGGCTACCGGAAAGCAGATAAAAGACTGGCTGGAAAGTGAAATGCACAATGCCTTTGCCCAAACTCCAACCGAGCGTTTTGGCGGCTGGATGGTTAGGTTTTCTGGAATGGAAGTAGATTTTAATTCTCAGAATGAAAAAGGGGAACGTATAAAATCTGTTACGGTAAATGGCGAGAAAATTCAGGATGAGGAGTATTATACCATTTCTGCCTGTGTGCGGCCCGGTGACCCAATTGATAATCTTTGTCGGATGCCGAACGTAAAAGATGTTGAGGTACAAGACTATACTATTCACGAAGTAATAGAAGAATACCTGCAAAAACATACCCCGGTTTCCCCAACCCTGGATGGGCGTTCTTATTGTGAATATTTAGGTGAAAAATCTTTTTCTACGGTTCCCGGAACCGATTATGAATTCCACTAGATAAAACAAACCTCACAAGTGAAGAAAATAGCTTGTGAGGTATATTTTATAAATCACGGCTTTGTAGCTACAAAACGAATTACCGCTGCTTTGCCGTTATGATATTTTCCTTCAGAAAGTTCTATTAATTTATCTTCAAATTCCTCGAATTTAAATCCGCTAAGGCTGGTTTGTAGTTCTTCTTTTGAAAACAACATTTCAGCATTCTTAGGTCCGCCTGATTTAGAATTTTCTTTCTGAACATCTATCTGCTCCTTGCTAAAGGCTTCAAAAATAATAACTCCATCGGGCTTCAATAGGTTTCTAAATTCTGCAAAATAGCTTTGTTTATCCTCCGGTGAAAAATGGGCAAAGATTAAAGCTATAACATCAAACTGTTCCACTTTATAATCCATATCAGCCAATTTCCCTACCTGGTAATCAATTTTTACATCTTCTGCTTTTGCCAGCTTTAAGGCTTTCTCCTTGCCTTCTTTACTAATGTCAAAAGCAGCGACCTTCCAGCCTTTTTTGGCAGCATAAACTGCATTTCGGCCTTCTCCTTCCGCAGGGAATAAAATTTCACCTATATGTATTTCATCAAGCTTGTTTTTAAAATACTTATTTGGAGCTTTACCGTAAACATATTCCGGTTCGGCGTAGCGTTCATCCCAAAACTCTTTCATAAACCTTCTATTTTTTTCTAAAACAACAAAACGTGAAATTCTGAATAGCGCCCGTTGGCGTTGTATGATCTATGTTTTTACTTTCTAAAAGATTGAATTTAGCTTCAAGTAAATTTTCGAGATCTTCTTTATCATACTGCTTTACATTACGGCCGCTACATTTTGTAGGACCATCCTTTGAAAAAGTAGCAATAATTACAAACCCACCCGGAATAACCGTATTTTCCAGCGTACGTATATAATTTTCAATTTGCTGATCTTCAGTTAAAAAATGAAACGCTGCCCTATCATGCCAAAGGTGATAAGTTTGGGTTGCTTCAAAACTTGAAATATCTGCATTTATCCAGGTTACTTTTTCGGCTTCAGCGCCTAATCGGTCTTCAGCTTTTTCCAAAGCCTCTTTGGAAATATCCAATACCGAAATATCGCGATAACCTTCTCTCATTAAAAAATCTACAAGATTAGAATCTCCTCCCCCAATGTCAATAATTTTAGAGGTATAGGGTAATTCCAGTTGTTCGATAAAATTTAATGATACCCCAGGTTTTTCCTGATACCAGCTTGTATCGGGGTATGATTTCTTTGTATACACATTTTGCCAATGCGACTGTGCTTCATTCATAGTTAATCTATTTGATATTTTTCAAGGACTTAATCATACTCAATGACCGCATTATATGAAAAAATTCCCGGCAAAATTAAAATTTGCCTTTAAGTAATTTAATTGCCAATATAGTAATCTTAGCATTTGCTGCCAGTTCGAATAGACTTACTTCTCGCTGTTCAAAATAATATAGTTCAAAAGTCCTTTAAATACGCTAAAAAGAATTGAAAGAACCTATGACTGACACATTAACGAATTAATTTAGGTAAAAATCTACCGGTATGCTGACGATATTTACTATAATCCGGATACTTTAAACATAATTGTTCTTCTTCGTATTTTGATTTATACCAGAAAAGTAAGACTAATAATAGCACGATAAAAATTTTAAAAGGCGAACTAAGATACAGGGCCAGGAAAAATAGTGCAATCAGAATTCCTGAATAAATAGGATGCCTAACATATTTATACACTCCAGAAGTAATTAAGGTGGCATTATCCTTTGGTTTGGGAAAAGGCGATAGATTAGTATTTAATTGTAATAAGGCTAATAATATAAATAAAAAGCCCAGCCCGCTTAAAACCAAAAAAACCGGTTGAAGCAAT
>DATFJA010000042.1:0-7698 GCA_035269545.1 Salegentibacter sp. | reverse complement strand
TGATACCCTTAAATAAAGATTTCATTCCTTTGTTTGCACTCCAAATACTAAAAAGTATTCCCAGCGCCATTCCCCATCCCAGAGTGCTTCCCGAAGTAGAAATAAATTCCTGCAGTCTCTCCTCAACAATACCATAAGCCTGATCTGGAATCATAGCCCCAATTTGAGTTAATTGTTCTTCAATTTGAGAAGGGCTTACTGCCAGACCATAAATAGAAACCAAAGCCATTATAGCCGGAAAAATTGCTAGGAACGAATAAAAAGCTACTCCGGCAGAGACAATACCCAGGTTATTCTCATCTATTTTATCTTTTATTTTAAAACCTATTTTCTTCCACCCCGAGAAAGATATTTTTGAAGGTTTATAAATTTTTGCCCTTTTGTTTTCAAATTCTGACATTTTATAAAATTTTGTTTAAGTAAAATACATAAATGTGCTCTAAACAAAAGAAAGATAGTTGTTAAAGAGTTTTTAAAAATGCATCTAAAAACAAAAAAGGATCTCATTATGAGATCCTTTTTTTTATATAATTAAAAAAATGTATAAACTTTACTCTATAATTTCAACATCTATAACCCGTTTACTTGTTTGTTTATTTTTACCCCAAACAAAGGTATAGAAGTACATTAACGTAAAAGTTGGAATAATATCGGTTCCGGGTAAAATCTCTTCTATAAATACTAAAACAGATGCCACCTTTCCTTTTTTACCGGGATACATCTCACCCATCTTCCTGGCAGCATAAGGTGCCCATAATAAATCTAAGAACGGCCCTACTAACGGAATCGCCATAGTGGCCATACCTATAGCATCATACATAAGGCCTTTTATAAATAATCTATCTCTTAAAAGTTTCATTCTTAATGCTTTTACCTGAATTAAAGCAAATAAGGTGCCAATTCTTTATTTAAGATCGGAGCTAATAAGTTTTAAAAATTCATTTCTGGTTTCTATTTTTTCAAATTGTCCTCTAAAACCAGAAGTTGTGGTGGCACTATTTTGCTTTTGAACTCCGCGCATCATCATGCACATATGCACGGCCTCTATCACTACTGCAGCTCCTTTTGGTTGTATGGTATTATTGATACATTCCAAAATATCGTTGGTTAAACGTTCCTGCACTTGCAAGCGTCTTGCAAATACGTCTACCACTCTTGGCAGCTTACTTAAACCAACAATATGCCCATTAGGAATATAGGCTATATGTGCTTTTCCAAAAAAGGGTAACATATGGTGTTCACACATAGAATACAATTCAATATCTTTTACAACCACCATTTCGTCGTAGCTTTCTTTAAACATGGCTTTCTTTAAGATGGTTTCGGCATCCATCTTATAACCCTGGGTTAGAAATTGCATGGCTTTCGCCGCTCTTTCGGGTGTTTTTTCAATGCCTTCACGGCTTATATCCTCTCCTATTCCTTCAAGGATATTTCTGTAGTTTTCTTGAAGACCATCGGTAACTTCAATATTGTATTCTTCTTTAAATTTGTAAGCCATCTTTTTCTATTTCAATTTGTCTGCAAAGACTTCTGTTAGTTTCTTAATTTTGGGGTCGATTATAAATTGGCAATATGGTTGTTGCCTATGCTGATTATAAAAGTCCTGATGTTCTTTTTCTGCTATATAAAAATCTTTTACTTCACTTATTTCGGTAACAATTTTATTCTCAAAGATTTCCTTTTTTTCAAGCTCTTCAACAATTTCTTCGGCTACTTCTTTTTGTTTTTCTGAATGGTAAAAAATTCCACTTCTATATTGTGTACCTACATCATTCTGCTGGCGGTTAAGCGTAGTAGGATCATGTGTTGCAAAAAATACATATAATAACTCCCGAAAGCTTATAATTTCAGGATTATACCTAATTTGAATTGCCTCGGCATGGCCCGTTCTTCCCGTAATTATTTCACGGTACGCAGGGTTCTTTATATTTCCACCGGTAAATCCGGACAGCACCTCTTCTACTCCTTTTAAACGTTGAAAAACAGCTTCTGTACACCAAAAGCAACCTCCTGCTAAAGTTGCAAGTTTTAAATTTTCTGAATTCATATATTAATTTTGTTTAGCAAAACTAATATATTAATAAACAAAAATACTGAATTTAACTAGAATTTAAACTTATGCTTGCTCTAGATTAAGAACTATGATATCTTTGAACTACTTTCTATCCAAATCATCAATTAATGCTCCGTAAAATCTGCTTTTTTTTAATATTCTTCATTTTCCTAAATCATATTAATGCACAAATTGATAGCATTTCGAGAAAAGAATACCATGCTGTAAAAACTCAAAATCCACCTTTAATAGATGGAATTTTGAATGATAAAGCATGGAATAAAGCAGCTAAAGCCAATAACTTTGTAATGTACTCCCCCGGTGATGGAGATCCAATCTCAGATAGCTATAAAACTACTGTGAAAGTTATTTATGATAATGAAGCTCTGTATATAGCTGCCTCATTAAAGGATAAAGACCCGGAGAAAATTGTACGACAATTTACTCAAAGAGATAATTTTCAACAAAGCGATTATTTTCAGGTAGATATTAATACTTACGACGATGGTGAGAATCAAATTAGATTTGCGGTAACAGCTGCCGGAACCCGTATAGATGCCAAAGTAACTGGGAACAATGCCGATCTGGGTTTTAATATTGTATGGGATGCAGCTGTTTCTATGGATGAAGACGGATGGTATACAGAACTACGTATTCCATACGCTGCACTTAGATTTCCTGAGGCAAAGGAACAACAATGGGGCATTCAATTTTTAAGACAAATTTCGCATAGAAATGAAAGTTATACCTGGAATTACGTCAATAGAGCGGTAGGACAAATGAGTCAACAAACAGGCTTAATCAAAGGTATAGAAAATATAGATCCACCTACAAGGCTTAGTTTTTATCCCTATACTTCTGCTGAGATAGATAGGTTTGACGGGCAAACCCAAACTAATCTTAATGCCGGGCTGGATTTAAAATATGGAATAAGCGAGGCTTTTACGCTAGATATGACTCTGGTACCAGATTTTGGCCAGACTGCTTATGATAATGTAGAGCTTAACTTAGGTCCTTTTGAACAAATTTTTGGAGAAAATAGAGCATTTTTCACAGAAGGAACTGAACTTTTTACCAAAGGAGATTTATTTTATTCACGCCGGGTTGGTAGTACGCCACTCGGGTTTAATGATGCCCAGAGTGAACAACTTGAAAATGAAAAACTTCTTGATAATCCAGATAGAACCGATCTTTTAAATGCGCTTAAAATTTCGGGGAGAACCGAACGTGGTTTAGGAATTGGTTTTTTTAATGCAGTAACAGCGGAAACTAAAGCGACATATAGGGATACCATCTCAGGAAATCAAAGAACCAGAATTACCGAACCACTGGCTAACTATAATATTCTTGTATTAGACCAGCGCTTTAATAAAAATTCATCTATTAGTTTAATTAATACTAATGTAACCAGGGAGGGACAATTTAGAGATGGAAATGTGACCGGATTCCTATTTGATGTTTTCAATAAATCCAATTCATTCAACGTAGCTGGAGAAGCTAAAATTAGCAATGTGAATTTATCGAGACAAAATGAAACTGGTTTCGCTTCTGAGTTTTCATTCAATCGAACTAAAGGAAATTTCAGATATAGATTCTCTCATAGATTCGCTAATGAAACTTATGATATTAACGACCTGGGAATTAGCTTTATCAATAATTACAATAATTTTTTTCTGAATACTTCTTATGAAACTTTTGAACCCAGTGGGATCTTTAATCGGTATCGTATTAGATTTTATGGGAATCACCGGCGTCAGTATCGCCCTGATGTAAATGTTGGTACAGGTGGTGGAGTAAGCGTATTTGGTGTGACACGCGAAAGATTCGCCTTTGGAGGCTCAGCCGAAGTAAATTCTGCTTTTAAAGACTTTTTTGAACCACGCAGAGATAATACCTTTATCACTTATCAGCCTAATATTAGAGGAAATGCCTGGATTTCTTCAGACTACAGAAAAAAATTTGCTTTAGATCTGCGATCAACTTACCGGATCTATGAAGGGAACTTACGTGAAAATTTCAATCTTGTCTTTGAGCCACGATACCGCTTTAGTAATAAATTTTTAGTGATCTTAGGTTTTGAATACGATAATGAAATTAGTCGTCCCAGCTTTGTGACGCTTCTACCCCGGGAAATAATTTTTGGGGATAGGGATATGAGAAGTTTTGAAACTTCACTTCAGGCAAATTACAATTTTACCACAAGACGGGGTCTAAACCTAAGTTTTCGAAACTTTTGGTCTGTAGCTAATTTTGATGAAAATAATTTTTCAAAATTGAATAACGACGGGAGTCTATCTTCGAGAAGTTATGATCCTGAAGAAAACTACAATCCAGATGCTAATTTTAATATTTGGAATTTAGATTTGAGTTATCGCTGGCAATTCGCACCAGGTAGTGAGGCCATTTTATTATATAGAAACTCAATTTTTAATCAGGATGAATTGAGCGAACTAAATTTCCAACAAAGTTTGGATAATTTATTTGCCAGGCCAGCAAGACATAATCTAAGTCTGCGTATTGTTTACTTTATAGATTACAATCAGGTTATAAACATATTCAATTCTTAACTTGGGGATTTTCCTTAATTTGGCTAATTTTCACCAACCTAAAGCTACCTAATGATTATAGCGGAAAATATTCATAAATATTACGGAGACCTTCATGTGCTCAAAGGTATTGATCTTCAAATTAAAAAAAGTGAAATAGTTTCTATTGTAGGCGCTTCTGGAGCTGGGAAAACTACTTTACTCCAAATATTAGGAACGCTGGATAAACCTGAAAGAAGAAAAGAATCTTCATTAAGAATTAACGAAACTAATATCTATAAACTTTCTTCTAAAGAATTATCTAAATTCAGAAACAAAAATATTGGTTTCATCTTTCAGTTCCACCAGTTGTTACCTGAATTTACCGCTTTGGAAAATGTTTGTATTCCGGCATTTATTCATAATACGCCTAAAGCAAAAGCTGAAGAACGAGCATATGAACTGTTGGGCTTTTTAGGCCTTAAAAACAGAGCTCAACATAAACCAGGAGAACTAAGTGGTGGAGAGCAACAGCGTATAGCCGTGGCCCGGGCATTAATTAATAATCCCGCAATCATATTTGCCGATGAACCATCTGGAAATTTAGATACCGAATCTGCGGAGAATTTGCACCAGCTATTTTTTAAACTTCGCGATGAGTTCGAGCAAACTTTTGTAATTGTAACTCATAACGAAGAACTTGCAGATATGGCCGATAGGAAAATCACAATGCAGGACGGTAAAATTATTGACAAAAAAGAAATTTAAGCGATTTGAAAAAAAGCGAACTCAAATCTTTTCTCGATTTTAAAGTCAAGCAATATAATACTCCTGAATTTATAGCTAGCGATCCTATCCAAATTCCGCATCAATTCAGTAAAAAAGAAGATATTGAAATTGCTGGATTTCTTACTGCTACCATTGCCTGGGGAAACAGAAAAAGCATTCTTAAAAATGCTAATCGCTTAATGGATATGCTGGATCGCAGTCCTTACGATTTTATTTTGAATCACTCTGAAAGCGATCTTGAGAATCTCTCTGGTTTTGTACATCGCACTTTTAACGATACCGATTTAAGCTATTTTATTTCTGCATTGAAAAATATCTATAAGAACCACAGCGGTATCGAAAGCGTTTTTACTGAAAATGCTGAAAAGAAATCGCTTCAACCTGCTATTCACGAATTCAAAAAAGTATTTTTTGAAATTCCACATCCATCCAGGACACAAAAACATGTTAGTGATCCATTGAAAAACTCAGCTGCCAAAAGAATTAATATGTATTTACGCTGGATGGTAAGAAATGATAACGCCGGTGTAGATTTTGGTATATGGCAAAAACTTAATTCCTCTCAACTAAGTTGCCCTTTAGATGTACATTCGGGAAACGTAGCAAGAAAATTAAAACTTTTAAAGCGAAAAGCGAACGACGCTAAAGCTCTCCAGGAATTAGATGCTTCATTGAGAAAACTTGATGCGTCTGACCCCGTGAAATATGATTTTGCCCTATTTGGACTCGGGGTTTTTGAAAAATATTAGTAAAAATTTAACAGGACCCAGTATTTTTGTTAAATTTGATAATACAATTACCAGTTATATGTTACATCCAGCGATTCCGGAAAACGAAAGTCAACGACTGAAAGCGCTTCAGGATGCTAATATTTTATATAGTCCTACCCAGGAAGAATTCGATAATATTACCCAATTAGCTTCTTTTATTTGCAAGACACCCGTATCCTTAATTTCTCTTGTTGGAGAGCACGAGCAATGGTTTAAATCTAAATACGGTACAGATCTTTGTTCATCTGACAGAGATATTTCTTTTTGTAGCCATGCCATTCTTAATCCGGGAGAGTTAATGGAAATAGAAGACACCAGGTTGGACAAGCGTTTTGAAAAAAATCCATTTGTTTTAGCAGATAAGGATCCTATTCTCTACTACGCAGGAGTGCCATTAAATGATTTTAATAAAATGGCTTTAGGTACCCTATGCGTGATAGATACCAAACCAAATAAACTGGATCAGGATCAAAAAAAGGCTCTTAAATCACTTGCAAAGCAAGTAGAAATTCTCTTAGAATTAAAAAGGAAAAACGATTATCTGGAGAATGTAAAAAAAGAGTTGAACGATCATAACGCTATGCTTAAAGACTTTGCTGGTGTGGTATCCCACGATATGAAAATGCCGTTGGCAAATATGATTGTTACAGCTGATATTCTTAAAGCAAAATTCGGCAAAAAGTTAGGACAGGAAGGCTTATCTTACTTAAAAAATCTTAAACAAGCCGGCCTGAGACTTAGCGGATACATCAATGGCATCCTGGACCACTATGAAAGCGATAGCATTGCAGCTTCAAATAGCGAAGAGTTCGATGTTCACCACTTATTGGAGGAAATCATCGACCTTTTAAATATAACTGAAGATTGTATCATAAATCTTCCGGAAGATAATATAATAATTAGCTCTAACCGCGCGGCCCTGGAGCAAATCTTTTTAAACCTTTTAGGTAATAGCCTAAAGTATAACGACAAGTCAAAAATTCTCATTGATATTGGTTTCTCTCAAACTGCAGATTACTATTATTTCAGTGTAAAGGATAATGGAATAGGTATTCCTAAAGAAAAGGAAGACGATATTTTCAAATTATTTACGGTTGTAGCCAAGAGTGATCGTGCTGGAAATAAAGGCAATGGTATTGGACTATCTACCGTGAAAAGACTGGTCAGTAATTTAGGAGGTAATTTAAAGATGAAATCAGAAATAGGCAAAGGCACTAGTTTCAATTTTTCGATTAGACGAAAACTTTAAGACAGGATCTTTTTAATTTAAAATAAAATACCTCAGAGCATTAAATCTCAATGATCGAATAAAAAATTGGCAGAACCTATGCAGCAGAAAAATATTTCTTCAAAAGAAAAGTTGCGCCGGTCAGCTCTTGCAGAATATGCAATCTTTAATTCTGGAGAAGATAAAGATTATGACCAGCTTACTTTTTTAGCCGCGAAGATTTGCCAGATTCCTGTAGCCAAGATCAGCATTATAGGTAAAAATAAGATCTGGTATAAATCTGTTTATGGTGTTCAACAAGATGAGATTTCAAGAAAAAACTCTTTTTGC
>DATFJA010000041.1:0-14442 GCA_035269545.1 Salegentibacter sp. | reverse complement strand
GCAGCAATGGATTGTTATGACACCGCTTTGCGTTATGCAAAAGAGCGAGTGCAATTTGACAAACCAATTGCCGGCACGCAACTTCAGCAGAAAAAATTAGCAGAAATGATCACCGAGATCACCAAAGCACAGCTTATGGCGTGGAGACTTGGTGTGCTTAAAAACCAAGGAAAAGCAACTTCGGCTCAAATCTCTATGGCCAAAAGAAATAATGTGGAAATGGCCATAAAAATAGCCCGGGAAGCAAGACAGGTTTTAGGCGGAATGGGAATTACCGGCGAGTACAGCATTATGCGCCATATGATGAACCTGGAAAGTGTAATTACTTATGAAGGCACTCACGATATTCACCTATTAATTACGGGAATGGATATTACCGGGATTCCGGCTTTTCAATAAAAAGACATTTTACTAAATACATTCAATCGTCATGCTGAATTCATTTCAGCATCTAAGCTTGTTAAAAACACAATATATTAGATCCTGAAACAAGTTCAGGATGACGCGAAATAATCTTAATCATTACAACAAATCAAAACAAGGGCAGCGTTTACAGCGTTTGCCCTTTTTATATTTTTCACAACATTTCTTTTTGAGCGGCTTCGGATTTTTAGCCACAACACCGTCTATTTGCAAATAATCTTTTGATTTATTTGAATAAAAAACAATGACATTATATGAATTTAAAAACTGATTCGCCATATTTTGAATATACTTTAAAAAGCTGAAATTGAGCGTTAATTCAGCTTTAAATGAATGTTTAAATTTCATAAATCCTAAAGAGAATCTTATTTTTGCAAAATGGGAGAAAAAAATAGAATAGACGTGGTAAATAAGGCGCTTCAGCCCAAAATCAACCAACTTTTAGATCATTCCTTATATCAAAAAATAACCACTCCAGAGCATCTACAAATCTTTATGCAGCACCACATTTTTGCTGTATGGGATTTTATGTCTTTACTTACCGCATTACAGGAAAAATTCACCAAAACCACCAATCCCTGGGTGCCTATTGGCAACCCGGAAACCCGTTATTTGATTAATGAAATTGTTTTAGCCGAGGAAACCGATATTAATTATTTTGGACATCATCAAAGCCATTTTGAAATGTATCTGGACGCTATGGAAAAAAGTGGTGCAAATACCGAAAGGATTAAAGACTTTCTACTCCAGGTAAACCACGGTACCGATATTTTCCTACTTATAGCGGCCACAAAACTTCCTTTAAATATCAAGGTATTCTTAAAGAATACTTTTGAAGTAATTTCAGAAGAAAAACCTCATAAAATTGCTTCGGCCTTTACCTTTGGACGTGAAGGGCTTATTCCCGAAATGTTTACTTCTATTATAGAAAATGTTCAGCAGAATTTCCCAGAGGAAGACTTAAAGCTTTTTAAATACTATTTTGATCGACATATAGAATTAGATGGCGATGAGCATGGGCCTATGGCTTTTAAAATGCTAGAAGAACTCTGTGGAAATGACGAGGAGAAATGGGAAGAAGTAAAAATTACCGCGGAAGAAGCACTCGATGCCCGTTTGGAATTATGGAAAGGCATTGAAGAAGAAATTTCAGAAAATATTGAATCTAAAAACCTGCAAACGGTTTAAAAAATCTTTCTACAAAAAAATAAACCTCACAGAATATAAAATCTGTGAGGTTTTTATCTATACCATCTTCATCCTAAATTTAAGCTCATATTAGAAGCTGAAACCGGTTCAGCTTGACGAATAAAAATAAAATTAAGTAGATTCAGGAGCAAGTTTCACTTCTAAACCATCTAATTCTTCGGTAATAGGAATTTGGCAGCTCAGTCGGCTATTGTCCTGTACAAAAAATGCCTGATCCAACATATCTTCTTCCTCGATACTTTTTTCGGGCAACATATGTTCAAAATTAAGAATATAACATTGACAGGAGGCACACATGGCCATTCCACCACAAATCCCAATGGTACCTTCCGGAGCAAGTTCAAAAGAACGAACTACTTCCATAAGGTTCATATTCATATCTGTTGGGGCATCTACTACGTGGGCTTCTCCTTCCCGGTCTATAATTGTTATTTTAATATCAGACATATCTTCTAATAAAAGAATATTCAAGATCGCAAGTCATTCTGAACTTGTTTCAGAATCTAAGCTCTTAGAACCTGAAACAAGTTCAGAATGACGACACTACAATTGAATTTTTCTGTTTTAATTTATACTTTTTACAACTTCTTTTTTAGCTTCCTTCTTACTACCATCAAATCCGCTCACTCCACTAACGGTAGTGTACTTCATCACATATTTCTTATCCGGGAAAATACGCTGGTAAGCACTTTGACACATAATTGCTGCTTCGTGAAAACCACAAAGAATCAGTTTTAACTTTCCTGGATAGGTGTTTACATCTCCAATAGCATAAACCCCGGGAATATTGGTTTGATAATCGTATGCATTATCAACCTTAATAGCGTTTTTCTCTATTTCCAGACCCCAATCTGCAATAGGGCCTAATTTAGGAGAAAGCCCAAATAATGGAATAAAATAATCTGTTTCCTTGATCTCTTTTTCTGCTGCCGAAGCCTTATGAGTAATGACCACGCTTTCAAGCTCCTGCTCTCCCTGAAGGTCTGTTACTTCGGCGTCGGTTATAAGATTAATCTTTCCAATTTTTGAAAGTTCTTCTACCTTTTCTACTGAATCTAGAGCTCCTCTAAAATCTTTTCTTCGGTGAACTAAAGAAACCTCCTCAGCGATATCTGCAAGGTAAATAGCCCAGTCTAGAGCAGAATCGCCTCCACCTGCAATTACTACTTTTTTATCACGGTAAACTTCCGGCTCCCGAATAATATAAGCTACACCTTTATCTTCAAACTTAGCAATGTTTGTAATAGGCGGTTTTCTAGGCTCAAAACTTCCAAGACCGCCGGCAATTACTACCACCGGCGCGTGATGTTTTGTTCCCTTATTGGTAGTTACAATAAAACTACCATCCTCTTGCTTGTCTATGGTTTGCGCTCTTTCACCAAGCGTAAATCCCGGCTCAAAAGGCTTTATTTGTTCCATTAAGTTCGTAACAAGATCTCCCGCCAAAACCTCGGGAAACCCGGGAATGTCATAAATTGGTTTTTTAGGATAGATCTCTGAACACTGCCCTCCCGGTTGAGGAAGCGCATCTATTAGATGGCATTTTAATTTTAATAATCCGGCTTCAAAAACCGCAAAAAGGCCTGTTGGCCCTGCGCCAATTATAAGTATATCGGTTTTAATCATTCTTTTTGCAAATTTATGGTAAGCCCGATGCTTACTATTGAATATTTACCACACTTTCTATTTGTGGTACATATTTTTTAATAGTCATTTCTACTCCAGATTTAAGCGTCATTTGGTTCACTGTGCAATCTACACAAGCGCCTTCCAGACGAACTTTTACCAGCCGATCGTTCTCGATAGAGATCAAAGAAATATTACCTCCGTCACTCTCCAAAAAAGGACGAATTTCATCAAGGGCTTTTTCTACATTTAATTTTACTTCTGTGCTCGTCATTTATTTCTTTTTAACCGCACTGCATCCCGCCATTGTAGTGATTTTTATCGCTTCAGTTGGAGGCAGACTTTTGTTTCTATTCACTGTTTCCTGGACCATATTCCGGGTAATATCTTCAAAAGCTGTTTCTAAAGGTGTTGCTGTTTGCAAAGCTGCAGGACGACCAATATCACCAGATTCTCTTAAACTTTGTACTAATGGAATTTCTCCCAGGAATGGAGTATCAATATCTTCAGCAAGATTTTTAGCTCCTTGTTTTCCGAAGATATAATATTTATTTTCAGGAAGTTCCTCTGGAGTAAAATAAGCCATATTCTCAACTATTCCCAGAACAGGCACGTTTATACTTTCCTGGCGGAACATTGCCACTCCTTTTTTAGCATCAGCCAGAGCCACATTTTGCGGAGTGCTAACGATAACCGAACCGGTTATTGGAAGCGACTGCATAATTGACAAATGGATATCACCGGTTCCCGGTGGAAGATCTATTAAAAGAAAATCAAGCTCACCCCAGGCTGCATCAAAAATCATCTGATTTAACGCCTTCGCAGCCATTGGCCCACGCCAAACCACTGCCTGATTAGGCTTAGTAAAAAAACCAATTGAAAGTACTTTTACCCCGTAATTTTCAATAGGTTTCATTTTAGATTTCCCATCTACTGTTACCGAAAGAGGTTTTTCGGCTTCAACATCGAACATTATTGGGATAGAGGGTCCATAAATATCAGCATCGAGGATACCAACTTTAAAGCCCATTTTAGATAAAGTGACCGCAAGATTAGCAGTTACTGTAGATTTCCCAACACCTCCTTTTCCAGAAGCGACAGCAATGATGTTTGAAATCCCAGGTATGGATTTCCCTTTTATTTCCGGCTTCTTATCGGCCGATTCTACTTTGATATTAACTTTAACCTTGGCTTTTTGATTTACGTGTTCGTGGATGGCTTTCATAACATCTACTTCAGCACGCTTCTTAATATGCAAGGCAGGGTTTTGTAGAACAAGGTCTACAACTACCTCATCACCAAAGGTCATTACATTTTGAACAGCACCGCTCTCTACCATATTTTTACCTTCTCCGGCTACAGAAATAGTTTCCAGCGATTTTAATATTTCTTTCCTGTCTAATTTCATTTAAAACATTTTATAAACCTGAAAATATCAGGATATTTATAGCTCTAACAATAAGGTTTTTCATCTAAAACCCAGCAGCTTATATAGATTCATTCTAAACGCAAATATAGGTGTAAAAGCTAAGAAAACGAAGTATTTACCCATAATTGATCTATAGAAGAATAAAGCTAAGTTATCGAGTATTTCACACTTAAAATTTTTATTCCAATTCTTTTGCAGGATTCCAAAAATGCTTCTCAAAATCCTGCACTTTATTATCTTTCACCTTTATCCCTTCAGTGGCTAATACTTCCTGCATTGCGCTATGATCTCCAAAATGACTTTTACCGGTAAGGAGTCCATTCCTATTAACAACTCTATGCGCCGGTACATCTTCCAGATCTTTAGCCGAATTCATTGCATAACCAACCATCCTGGCACTTTTTGCTGCACCTATGCTTTTTGCGATAGCGCCGTAGGAAGTAATTTTACCTTTTGGAATTTGTCTCGCAACTTCGTAAACCCTTTCAAAAAAGTTCTTTTCTTCCAAAATTAGGAGTAATATATTCTTACCAGCGTTACAATAATCAGTATGAGCATTAAGGCCGTCATAAAATAATTGGAATATTTTGAAAACGCTTCAGCCTGTTTTTCAATCCTAATAAAGGAAAGTACATAAATATATAGCGTAGTAAAACTCCCCATAGATGCAGCCAAAATAAATGCGATAATTCGGGACCAGTCATAAGAGGCACTCACACCTATATTCAAAGCTCCCGCTATAGCTACAAAATATGGAACCGGAAAAATGTTTAAGGCGGCCACCAGCATACCCTTAAATATACTGTTAGAATTTGCTTTGCGGGATTTATGCTCTATCCCACCACGCTTTTTTGCCTGAATGAAAAAATAAACAGCAAGGAGGATAAATATTACAAGACCTGCACGTAATAAAATGTTCTGAACAAATGCATTATCGAATATATATTTAGCTAGCAAAACAGCAACAGTTGCCTGTATAATCACTACAAAAGTAGCTCCCAGGGCCACGTAAAGTCCGTTTTTCTTTCCTTTTACCACACAGGTTTTAGCCACTGTCATATTCACCAAACCGGGTGGCACCACCCCAAGTAAGGCTGCGAAATAAGTAATTAGAAAAAGTTTTGTTTCTTCCAAAAGGAACTTATTTTATCCGAAACTGGATATAAGTAATAGGTTTACCTTGCTCAAGATACTGTTTTTCATAGAAAGTTTGAATTTCCCGGACTGCTTTAGGAGAATATTCATTTTTATAAATATCGTGATGTGCATAAAGAATTTCGTGACCTGCGCCGTGAAGGAGGCCAAGCGTATAACCGTGCATGAATTCGCTATCGGTTTTAAGGTTTACCAGGCCTTCAGCTTTTAAAATATGCTTATATTTTTTAAGAAACTCAGCATTGGTTAATCGGTGCTTGGTACGCTTGTATTTAATTTGCGGATCGGGAAAAGTGATCCAAATCTCATCTACTTCATCTTCAGCAAAAATACGATCAATCAACTCTATTTGAGTTCGCAAGAAAGCGACGTTCTGCAAGTCTTCTTCAATGGCAGTTTTAGCACCTCTCCAAAAACGCGCCCCTTTAATATCTATTCCTATAAAATTCTTTTTTGAATCCTGCTTAGAAAGGCCAATGGTATATTCGCCTTTTCCGCAGCCTAATTCCAGCACTATAGGATTATCATTTTTAAAAAATTCTTTATTCCAATTTCCTTTTAAATTGAATTCATCTTTCTCCAGCTCTTCCCGGGAGGGTTGTATTACATTTTCAAATGTTTCATTCTCCCTGAATCGTCTTAATTTATTCTTACTTCCCACGCCTTAATTTAATATTTTGGTAAAATTAAAGAAAATAGCGCACAGGCCCTTAATAATATATTTGATATATGCAGAAGAAACGAATTTTAGTGGCAGTTTTAAACTGGGGGCTTGGACACGCCACGAGATCTATACCTATTATTGAAGAATTACAACAACATAATTTTGAAGTTTTTATCGCTTCAGATGGTGCAGCACTGAAATTACTAAACGAGGAGTTCCCATCAATTAAGACTTTTGAACTTCCGTCTTATAATATTTCCTATAGCAAATCTGCAAGTTTTTTTAAGTGGAAATTATTTACTGAAACTCCAGGGATACTAAAAGCGATAAGACTGGAAAGAATAGCTATAAATGAACTTGTAGCCCAGCATCGCCTCGACGGAATAATTTCTGATAACCGATTTGGATGCAGGCATAAAAATATCACTTCTGTTTTTATTACTCACCACCTAAGGGTTCTAAGCGGAAGCACCACCTATTTGAGCAGCAAATTACACCAAAAATACATATCTAAATTTGATGAATGCTGGATTCCCGACACACCCGGAAATCCCAACCTAAGCGGTATTATGGGGCATTTAAAAAAAACACCTGCAAATATAAAATACATCGGGCCCCTCAGCCGCTTTAGTAAAGCACCTCAACTAAAAAAGTTCGACTATGCAGCAATTTTATCGGGCCCGGAACCACAACGCACGATGTTAGAAGAAAAATTGCTTGCTTCTTTCAGAAAATTAGATAAAAAAATAATTCTGATAAGAGGAGTTATGACTAAAAAGACGATCTCTTCTGAAAACAAAAACATTTCTATTAAAAATTATCTAACAACCAAAGACTTACAAGATGTTATTTTGAGCAGCGAGGCCATAATTTGTCGATCCGGGTATACCAGCATTATGGATTTGGCCAAATTAGAAAAAAAAGCCTTTTTTATTCCAACTCCTGGCCAGTATGAACAGGAATATTTAGCCCAGCATTTTATGAAACTAGGTATTGCGCCTTATTGCAAACAAAAGAATTTTGAAGTTGGAAAACTAGAGGATTTAAAAGATTTTTCAGGCTTCAGCAGACTCGATTTCAGAATCGATTTCAGGGATATCTTTGCTCTTTTCGAGGGTAAATGAAAATTCACTACCTACACCAAAAACACTTTCCACGTAAATTTTCTCGTCGTGGGCTTCAATAATATGTTTTACAATAGAAAGTCCTAAACCGGATCCCCCTTCTTTCCTGGAACCACTCTTATCTACCCTGTAGAAACGTTCGAAAACTCGAGGCAAATTATCTTCCTCTATACCCTCACCGTTATCAGTCACTCTAACTATCACTTTATTTTTAATAAGGTTTTCTATACTAATTTCTGTAGTCCCGTCTTCTTTTCCATATTTAATGGAATTGACAATCAAATTAGTTAGAACCTGCTGGATTCTATCCCTGTCGCCATATACCCAAATAGGTTCCTCATATTCGTTATCGAAAGTGAGGATAATATTTTTTTTGGCAGCCTTCATTTCTAAAAGGTCAAATGAACTTTGAACTAGCTCCACAATATTAAAATCCTCTTTTTCAAGATGAAGATCTCCGGTTTCAAGCTTGGTGATCATATCTAAATCGCGCACAATATAAATAAGACGCTCTACCCCTTTGCTAGCTCGCTGCAAATACTTTTTTCGAACTGCTTTGTCTTTCATTGCGCCGTCAAGCAGCGTAAGGATATATCCCTGAACGGTAAAAAGTGGTGTTTTAAGCTCATGCGAAACATTCCCCATAAATTCTTTCCTGTAAGCTTCACGTACTTTAAGAGTATCTATCTCCAACTTCTTGTCTTTAGTAAATTTCTCAACCTCACGGGTAAGAGAAGCCATATCTGTAGTAACCTGGCTTGGACTTAAGGTTGTAGAGTCCAGGATCGAGACATTATCGTAGATTTTTTTAATTCGCTTATAAATAAATTTTTCTACCCTGTATTGAATAATAAAGAAGGAAACAAAATAAGTAATAAGGATAAAAGCAAAAAATGGCCCGAATATAATTCCTGTGGTAAAGTGAGCAAAACCTGCCAGTACCACACTCAGGAATATGGTTATATAGAGCGCAGTCTTTATTGCAAATTTATATGAACGTTTAAATTTTTTTGCCATTAAACAACAAACTTGTAGCCTACACCTTTTACGGTTTTAAAACATTCATCCCCAATTTTTTCTCGTAGTTTTCTAATATGAACATCTATGGTACGGCCACCTACAACAACTTCGGCTCCCCAAACATTATCTAAAATATCTTCTCTTTTAAATACTTTCCCCGGTTTTGAAGCTAGTAATGACAGCAATTCAAACTCTTTTCTTGGTAAAATTATTTCTTCTCCCTCCTTAATCACTTTATACTCATCGCGGTTAATTATAAGATCTTTAATTTTTACCACATTGGAAGTAGCCGTATCATCTTTAAATCTCCTTAGCAAAGCCTTTACTTTACTTACCAATACTTTTGGTTTAATTGGCTTTGTTATATAATCGTCGGCACCAGCATCAAAACCGGCCATTTGAGAATAATCTTCGCCACGCGCAGTAAGGAAGGTGATAATGGTTTCTTCTAGCTCAGGTAATTTTCTCATTTGCGCACAAGCTTCAATCCCATCCATTTCGGGCATCATAACATCAAGAATTATAAGCTGTGGTTTTTTCTTTTTAGCTAGTTTCACTGCCTCAGCACCATTATCTGCAGTAATTACCTGGTATCCTTCAGCAGATAGATTATATCCAACAATTTCCAGTATATCTGGCTCATCGTCTACCAGTAAGATTTTAATGTCTTTTTTTTTCATTTTGGTTTAGTTGAGTTGGTAAATAAAAAGTAAAAGTAACCATTAATTTGAACTTTCTTAACCTCAAATCCCTTGGTAACCTTAAGCTAACATTATAATCATAAACAGATAATTTCAGCTTAACAGAGGCTTTACACTACCGCCGTTAATTTGCGCCATAGAACTAAACACAGTAATGAAGAATTATCTATCTATCCTTACCCTGCTTTTTTTAAGTATAATAATGCAGGCGCAAAATGAAACTACCGGTTCAATTGCCGGAAAATTATCTGACAATGAGGTTGAGGGCGAACCGCTTCCTTTTGCGAATGTAATTATTAAAGAAATAAATAAGGGAACAACTTCAGATTTTGACGGTTTGTATTCCCTGAAAAATGTTGAACCAGGTACCTATACAGTAGAATTTAGCTTCATAGGTTACGAAACTTTACAGATACCCAATGTTGAAGTAGTTGCAGGCAAAGTTACCGAAGTAAACACTGGCCTTGGCGCAAGTGCGGCAGCTTTAGACGAGGTTGTTATTTCTACAGTGTCAAGACAGGATTCTGAAGTAGCTTTATTAATAGAGCAAAAAAGTGCTATCCAAATCAAAGAAAGCATTGGCGCCCAGGAACTTGCTAAAATAGGCGTTTCTGATGCGGGTACCGCAACCACTAAAATTTCTGGAGTTACCAGTAGTGAAGCTTCCGGAGATATTTTCGTGAGAGGCTTAGGCGATCGTTATCTATACTCAACTTTAAACGGTTTACCAATCCCGTCAGACGATGTAGAGCGTAAGAATATAGACTTAAGTCTTTTTCCTACCAGGATTATTAAAAGCGTTGGAATAAGCAAAACATATTCACCTTCTTACTCTGCAGACCAGGCTTCAGGAAATCTAGATATCGAATCCAGGGAATTAGTAGGCAGCGAAGAACTTGACCTTGGAATTAGGCTGGGCTTTAACACGAACGCAATAGGACAATTCGGAGATTTTAAAGTGAGTCCAAATCAAGATAATGCCTATTTTGGTTTTCACCAGCAAAATATTCCGATTGAATACACTCTTTACAATCAAAGTTGGGACCCGCAAATTGCTGATGCCCCTATTAACAGAAGATATGCTTTAACTGCCGGAAAAAAGTTCGGACAGAACCTAAAAGTACTTTTAACAGCTTCACAATCCCGCAAATTTGAATATCGTGAAGGTGAATTTACCGAATACCGAAACAATAACCGCTACGACTATTTTACCGATGTAGAGAATTTCACTCAAACCGATAATACTACCGGGATGCTGGATGTGCTTTATGAAATTGACGAAAACAATGAAATAAAAGCAACGAGTCTTTTTATAAATAAACTTACCGATGAAGTTTATGAAGCAGGTAGAAATGGCGAAGGTGTTGTTTTTGAAGAAACCGGACCTGCCGAAAATCTTAATCAGTTTGTACGTGACCAGAATATCAAACAAACTCGTTTGTGGATAAATCAATTGCACGGTACTCATAGTATTTCAGATAGAAATGAATTAAACTGGGGTGTAGGTTATAACCTGGTTAATGCCGATGAGCCTAACCGTATTAGAAATGAAGTTAATTACGATGGCGAAGATTTTATTCAATTAGGAAGAATGGGCGGCTATCAGCAAAGAAAGTCCTCTCAAAAAATTGAAGATAACGAGATCAATGCTTACGCTGAAGATAGAATTACCTTTTCAAATTCTGAAGAAAATGAAGCCGATACCAAAAATGTTTTTATAGACCTTGGTGGAAGTTACAGAAATAAACAAAGAGATTTCGTTTCCCGATTCTTCGGAGTTATTGAGCGCCCTACAAATACTTTTAATCCCACGTCTTTAGACAATCTATCAAGCGTTTTTGTGATAGATAATTTCAGAAGTGGCGACTTACAAATTAACGAGCTAACACCAGATTTTTACAATGCAGAATTACAATCTTATGGTGGTTTTGTAAACTTTAACTACGGAAAAGACAATTGGAATGTTAATGTTGGCGCGCGTTTCCAGGAAGACGAACTCAATGTGGATTTTGACGTTAACAACTATCCGTCAACCTTACCTCAGTTTTCCAATCAATCTTATAATAATATTTATCCGAGTGTAAATTTAAAGTTCTCTCCAACCGAGAAATCAAATATTAGATTTTCGGCTAGTAAAACCATAACCTTACCCGAATTTAAAGAAATTGCTCCTTTTGAATATGTTTCTCAAACAGGACAGGTAACAAGAGGTAATCCAAATCTGGACGCTTCGAATAACCTGAATTTTGATTTGAAATATGAACTATTCCCATCGTCCAGTCAGTTAATTTCCTTAACAGGATTCTATAAAAATATTGAAGATCCTATCAATAAAGTTCAGGATAGAGGTGCAGCAGGTGTATTCTCTTATTTCAACGCCGGGGAAGAAGCAAATATCTACGGATTGGAACTGGAAACCCGGATGGATGTAATTGATAATGAAACTCCAGAAGGTTTTGATTTTGAAGTAGCATTTAACGCATCAAGAATGTGGCACAAACAAGATCTTAGAGAAGTATTTGATGGCGAAACCTTCATTAGAACTTTTAGATATAACAATAAAAGCGAAATCGGATTACAGGGAGCTTCAGATTGGATCTTTAATGGTTCATTAAATGTATCTACCGAATCAGAAAATCCATTTAGAGCTTCATTGGTTGGTAATTATGCTTCCGATAAAATATATGCGCTTGGCGCTCCAGAAGCCCAAAATGAGGGCGATGTTTTTTACAATGATGAAATTGTAGAGAAAGGCTTCCTAACCTTAGACCTGGTAGTAAGCAAAAGCATTGGCAAACATTGGGATTTCCAGTTCCGTGGTCAAAACCTTTTGAACCCTGAAATAGAAAGAGTTCAGGACATTAGACCAAGTTCTACCGGTGTAGAAACTACTAAAACTGTAAGGTCTTATACTCGAGGAGCAGTCTTGAGCCTTGGAGTAAACTATTCTTTTTAATAACCATTCAATTACAAATATTAACCATTCATTTTTATTAAAACCTAAATTATGAAAACTTTTAAAAACCGATTTTTACCAACTTTAGCCCTGGCATTTGGGTTAACAATCACAGGCTGTAGCTCTGATGATGAATTTGAAAGACTGGACGACGATGGTCCAGCCCCAACACCTAACAGCAACGTTCTTAACGGTAGTGTTGAGGAAGATCTTAGCTTAGATGCCAGCGAAACCTACAACCTTACCGGCGTGTATTCGGTAGAGCCGGGAACAACTTTAACGATTCCTGCAGGTACAGAGATTGTTGCAGATACCGATGAAGATGCTACAGGTGTTTACATTGTGGTACAAAAAGGAGCTATGATAGATATCCAGGGAACATCTTCTGCCCCGGTAATTATGAGATCCTCTAATAGCCAGCGAGGAAGCTGGGGCGGGCTTGTAATTGCAGGTGATGCCGAAACTACTGCCGGAATTGATGCTACTGCAGAAGTTGGCGGGATTATTTATGGCGGGAGCAATCCAGCCGACAATTCTGGCTCTATTGAGTACCTTGTACTTTCTGATGCCGGTGCACAAATTAACTCAGAATCACAATACAACGGACTTTCGCTTTATGCCGTTGGGTCTGGAACAAGCATTGAAAACATTGCAATCTTAAACGGATCTGATGATGGAGTTGAATTCTTTGGAGGTTCTGTATCAGCCACCAATCTTTATTTAGAAAATAATGAAGATGATGCTGTAGACTGGACAGAAGGATGGAACGGCACAGTAACCAATACTTACGTGTTACACAGCATAGAGAACTTCTCTACTGCAATTGAAGCTGATGGTGTAGATGGTAATCCAACTATCGAGAACTTTACCGCAGTTTCTTCTACCGGTGGAGTTGCTTTACAATTTAAAGCGCAGTCTGGTGCTACCATTAATGGGCTTTCACTTTCAGGATACGATACCGCACTAGATATTGCTGAAGAATCAAGAACAGATCTTTCCGGAATTCAATTAAACGGTGCTGCTGCAGAATTAGATATGGATTATTCTGAAGCTCAAACCGTAGATCCATCAATGTTTGATTGGGTTGATAATCGTGGAAATGTCTCTGTACTTCCTGGAAGTGTTGATGCTGACCTTACATTAGATGCAAATTCAGAATACATTATTAATGGTGTAGTTTCTGTTGAAGAAGGCGCGACACTAACTATTCCTGCGGGAACTAAAATAACCGCAAGAAGCGACGATAATGATGATGGTACAAGTATTTATATTGTGGTACAAAAAGGTGCGATGATAAATATCGAAGGAACCGAAGAGAATCCTGTTGTAATGTCTTCTACTTCTGGTGCTCCCGGAAGCTGGGGCGGACTTGTAATTGCAGGTGATGCCGAAACTACTGCCGGAATTGATGCTACTGCAGAAGTAGGTGGAATTATCTACGGAGGTGATAATCCTGAAGACAACTCAGGTTCGATCCAATACCTTATTCTTTCTGATGCCGGTGCACAAATTAACTCCGAATCACAATACAACGGACTTTCGTTATATGCCGTTGGTTCTGGAACAAGCATTGAAAACATTGCAATTTTAAACGGATCTGATGATGGAGTTGAATTCTTTGGAGGTTCTGTATCAGCCACCAATCTTTATTTAGAAAATAATGAAGATGATGCTGTAGACTGGACAGAAGGATGGAACGGCACAGTAACCAATACTTATGTGTTACACAGCATAGAGAATTTCTCTACTGCAATTGAAGCCGATGGTGTAGATGGAAATCCAACTATCGAAAACTTCACCGCAGTTTCTTCTACCGGCGGTGTTGCTTTACAATTTAAAGCGCAATCTGGTGCTACCATTAATGGACTTTCACTTTCAGGATATGATACCGCTATTGATATTGCCGAAGAAGGAAGAACAGATCTTTCTGGAATCCAGATTGAAGGAGAAAATGCAGACCTTGATTCTTCTTATGAAACTGATGCCACTGTAGATATTGAAATATTTAGCTGGGTACAGTAATTTCAAGTAGTATTATTTAACAATGATTTAGCTCAAAAAGGCTGCCCTCACAGGCAGCCTTTTTTTAATAAAAAATTAATACTTAATGCACAATAAATCTGGCAAGATTTTTG
>DATFJA010000040.1:0-2474 GCA_035269545.1 Salegentibacter sp. | reverse complement strand
ACTCAGGAACAGAATTACAGGCCCTATCAATGAGGGTACTACTTTTTTTTCATAACTTTCAATGAATTAATTACACAATACCTAAAGGTAGTGAATAGTGATTTAGATCTCTTGAAGCTACCTTTAGGTTTAGTTCAACAAGGGATATTAGTAATTGCTTTAAGAACTAATGAACCTAATAAAAAAATAATCGGGACTATCTGTCCTTTTACCAATCAAAACTTAAAAATAAAATTATGAGCATTTTGACTTTTTTTCCTATTCTAGTTGTTGTGGTTTATTTGGCGATACTGTTTGGGATACTTTATATGATTTATAAATGGGTGAATAAATTTCTTAATTTAAGACGGGAACAAAATGATCTACTGAGAGAGATTGTCAATAAAATGGGGGATAGATAAAAGAACACTACACGCTATAATATGCAAAGACAATACTAAAACCTGTCTCAAATCGAAAGTTTGAGCTCGTCTGTTTATAAACGAGGTGTTGATTGACAGGTGAGAAATACCAAAAACCTTCTTCTGAGCCAATACAATTATTGAATAATGCAGAGTTAAAGCTTAATCTATTCGCTTAAAATCTATTTTATCGCCAATTTCAATGTTCCAATCATCGGCAAGTCCTGCGTTTAATTCAAGTACAAACTGGGCCGGTTCTCCAGAAGGCAATGAAGTTTCATCCTGCGGCTGCGCGTTCTTCTGGAAACTCACTGCAGTACTGTCTGAAGCGAAATAAATAATATCTAAAGGAATATATGTGTTTTTCATATAAAAGGCGCGTGGTGCTTCATTATCGTAAATAAAAAGCATTCCCTGCTCGTCTTCCATACTCTCCCGGTACATCAAACCGGTTTGCCTTTCGTAAGCATTATCGGCAATTTCAATATCAATTTGCTGAATAATATCTCCATTAGGTTTTAGCAAAGTCGCTTCACCCTCTTTTGTGAAAGTGATTTCTTCTGTTTCTATCGGGGCTTCAGAAGTCTCATCGTCCTTGCAGGCAGAAAGGACAGAAGCCGTTAAAATAGCCGATAAGATTATGAATTTACGTATCATACGGTTCTTGGTTTGGTAGGGCGGTACATAAAATATAATCCGGCAATTATGAACGGAATGCTAAGCCATTGCCCGGTATTTAATAACCAAGTGGTGCGTTCTTCTACCTGGGCTTCCTTTACAAATTCAACAAAGAATCTTACCGTCCAAAGTAAAACCAGGAATAAGCCAAATAGATAACCTACTTTATGGCGTTTTTCGGTTTTCCAGTATAAAAACCATAGCAATATAAAGATAAGTAAATAGCAAAAAGATTCATATAACTGGGCTGGATGCCTCGGAAAAGTTTCTCCTAAATTTGCGAAAATCACCCCGTAATCGGAGTTGGTTGGTTTTCCTATAATTTCAGAATTCATAAAATTTCCTATTCTTACAAAAATGGCTCCACTGGATACTGGAAGTACAATTCGGTCTAAAACCCAAAGCACTGGTTTGTCTAAAACGCGTTTACGGTAAAGATACATTGCGATAATAATCCCAATCGCAGCACCGTGACTGGCTAAACCTCTAAAGCCGGTAAATTCAAATTCGGGCTCAAATCTAACCGGTAAGAATATTTCTAATAAATGATTTTGAAAGTAATCCCAATCATAAAAGATCACGTGGCCCAGCCTTGCGCCTATTAGCGTTGCCAGAACCGTATAAATAAAAAGCGAATCCAGTTTTTCTATAGATACTTTCTCCCTTACATAAATGCTTTTCATGATATACCAGCCTAGTCCAAAGGCTATCAAAAACATTAAACTGTAATAGTGAAGGGTGAAAAAACCTAAGTCTAAACCTTCTGAAGGGCTCCAGGTGATCGCGTTAAAAAGCATAAATTAAAATTGATTAGTAGGGTAAAGATACATATTTGGAAGTAGTTGCCCTATATTTTGGTTTTTGTTTTTTCGGGAACCGGGTCGTAGCCTTTTCCGCCCCAGGGGTTGCAGCTAAAAATGCGTTTTAAACTAAGCCAACCACCTTTGAATACGCCAAAACGCTGTAAAGCGGTTAGACTGTATTGCGAGCAGGTTGGGGTATAACGGCAGGTTGCCGGTGTAAGTGGGGAAATGAAATTCTGGTAAAACTTCACTAACAGGATAAACGGATATGCTAACCATTTCTTAAGCATCGTTTTTCCTGTTTTTATTAGTTACTTGATAGTAAAAGTAGTGCCTTCTTTCCCGTCTTTTAGCTGAATACCCATTTCTTGTAATTGATCTCTTATCTGGTCACTTAAAGCAAAATCTTTATTGTTTCTTGCTTCAGCTCGCAGTTTTATAAGTAATTCTATTGTTGAAGAAAGCTTATCTGAAGTATCATTATTTTCAGAAACCTTGTCTAAAAGACCTAACACGTCAAACATAAAAGCCGACATTGTTTTTTGCAATTCGTCTTTATCTTCAGAAGTGATTGTAGCGGCTTCTTCTTTGA
>DATFJA010000039.1:0-2106 GCA_035269545.1 Salegentibacter sp. | reverse complement strand
TACCCGAATTCCATTTATCGATAAATTAGTATTTCCTGAGGTAATTCCGGCTGATTTTAATATTGAAAATGCGCTTAAAATTATAGGATATGACACTTCTGATCTTGAAGCTGCAAAGAGCGCCTTTAAACTTCATTTTATACAAGAAGATTTAGATAAAGCTTTTGATTCTTATGATTTAAAAGTGCTGTATCAATTGTATGAAAAGTATTTATAATGAGAAAAACCTCACAGGTTTTAGAAACCTGCGAGGTTTGAGTTAAAATTTAAAATTATGATTTCCAATGTCTCTTAGTTTTCCGTCAAGCTGTTCCGAATCTTCGGGATTGTTTCAGGCTTCACCCCGAATTCACTTCGGGACTTTAAAATGTTTTGAGCAAATAAAATCATAGATCTCCGAATAAATTTCGGAGCAAGCTCTGAAACAATTTCAGGATGACGATTTCAAGACCATTTTACAAAGGTGTTTTTAATAGTATCAGCTTTTTCAAAAACTTTACATTTTCACTTCTTCAGCTTCCGAAGTTGTAAACAGGTCTGAATCTTTCAAATAGATCAAACCTTTATCTTCTTTATTTAGAATTCTCTTGGTTCGCAGGTAGCGATTGTAGTTATATTCATCAAAATCTTCGGCTTCGGTATCAAGATTGCTAATATGCACCTCTCCCATAGAATGAATAAACTTATTATCTCCAATCCACATCCCAACGTGAATTACGCGCTCTGAAGTAGAATCGGTTGCCGGTTTTCCAAAGAAAAGCAAGTCACCTTTTTCAAGATTTTCAAAGTTCTTATCGGTATCAACAACATCACCGGTATGAATTTGCTGGGAAGCATCCCGCGGAATCACCATCCCATTTAAAAAATATACGGTTTTGGTGTAACCGCTACAATCTACACCTTTAGCCGAAGTGCCACCCCATAAATATGGTAAACCCATCAATTCGTTTGCAGTTGCTACAAGATCTTCTTTGTTTTGTTCTAAAGATCTCAGCCATTCTTTGTATGGCTGAGCGTAGGCCTTCTCTACAAAAGCTTTTTTACCATTTGGATATTCTACCTTATAAAAATTATTTTCCTCGCTTAAAAGCTCTAAAACGTTCCCGGCTACCAGATCTGAAACTGTTTGCGAGTCTGAATCTGCTTCTGAATAGGAATTACCGGTAGGTTCGGTAAAAATCAGTTTTTCCTGAGATTTCCAGGCAGAAAATTCTTCTTCGGTCATATTTTCAATTCCACCGTAATCTACCCAGGCCAGATAACCCTCCGGAGTTTGAACATAATACCAACTCCCTTCTTTTTTATAAACTTTAAGCGGCATTCCCAGCGTAGCTTGAGTTACCAATTGTGCCGAATGTTTTGGCTCATCCCTTAAATTTGCCACTGAAATCTTTACAACTCCACGAATTTTATCTTCCAAAGCTTCAGTATCCGGAAGCACCTGAATGCTATCGGTAAACTTTATATTTTCTGACTGCAGCTTTTCTTTTAATGAATTTACCGCTTCAGGATCGTTAGATTCTCCTTTAAGAATATAAGTTTCTCCGTTTCTTTCAGCTGTAACTTCAAAGAGTGCAACCCGGCCATCTGGCGCGTAGTTTTTTTCTACTTCTGCTATTTGATTTTGAAGGGGAAATTCCTCTTTCTTTTCTTCTTTCTCCTGGCAGGAAGCAAGGAAGAAAAGCGTTAAGAGGAAGGGTAAATAAGATTTTACAATTAGTTTCATTGGTAATTATTTTTACTTTTTAAGAAGCTTAGATTCTGAAACGATCCCGAAGCTTCGGGACAGAATGACGTAATTTTCTATTTTTCATACAATTCAACTCCGGTGCCGTTTCTTTCTGGGAAATGTACTTTCTCATCATAAACTTTTACACCCTCGGCGATATCATTTTTAATTAAAAGTGCGCCGTCCATATCTACATAATCCAGAAGCGGCAATAATTGTGCAATTGCCGAAATTCCCACCGTAGATTCTGTCATACAACCCACCATAACTTTTAACCCGAGGGATTTTCCTTTTAAAATCATTCGTTTGCCCGGGGTAAGACCGCCGCATTTGGTAAGTTTAATGTTGATGCCGTGAAAATAACCTGCACACTTATC
>DATFJA010000038.1:0-8392 GCA_035269545.1 Salegentibacter sp. | reverse complement strand
GCGTTTAATACTCCCACAACCCAATTTTCCTGATCAACGTTAAAAACATAGAGAAGGACAAGTACAATGATAGAGTAAATAGCAAGAACTATCCCATAGGGATAAGCAACCGATTTGACTGAAGTAGAATTTTCCATAATTTAAGATTGTTTAGTTACAACCGGTTAGTAAGCAAATATAATAAAACGTTACATTGCATAAGAATTAAAAATAATTTTGTCTAATCCTTGTTTTTATAATTGAATTACTTAAATTTGCACCTCGAAAATTAAAAGAACTAAAGCGATGAAGCAGGGAATCCATCCGGAAAATTATAGATTGGTAGCATTTAAAGATATGTCTAACGAAGATGTATTCATTACCAAATCTACCGCAAACACTAAAGAAACTATAGAAGTAGAAGGTACAGAATATCCACTTATCAAGTTGGAGATCTCCAGAACTTCTCACCCATACTACACCGGGCAAACCAAATTGGTTGATAGCGCCGGGCGTATTGACAAGTTTAAAAACAAATACAAGAAATTTAAGAAATAAGTTTCTTGTTATATATAATTCCAAAAAGTCGTCTTTTTTAAGGCGACTTTTTTTGTGCCCAAATTTCTGCTAATTCATAACTTATATATGTCGAAACTTGTGTCGAGGCAGTTTATTTGTATTTTTGAACCCTAAATTTGTGCGGATGAATTATATATTATTTGACGGTTCTGCCAGGAACCGCTTACTCCCTTTTACCTTTACTCGGCCAGTTGCCGATATTAGAGTAGGAATTCTCACTATTCGAGAAAAATGGGAATCACTTTTAAAATCTACTACTTCTACAATTACCGAAGATTATTTAGCCGAAAAATGGCCGATGGTGGAATTGGAGGAAAATGTAATGATTAATGCTTCCTTTTTGCCAAATGCTGAGTTTTTGAAGCAAATAAAAAATCTGAAACCTAACCAGGCGATTTTTCATCAGGAAGATATTGTGGCTTTCCACGCATACGAAGATCAGGAAGTAGCTTTAGATGATTATGAGCAAATTGAATTGGCTGAAGAGGTAATTCAAATAAATAATTCCTGGGATATTTTTTCCAAGAACGGTGAAGCTATTGAAGCTGACTTTGATCTTTTAACCAAAGACAGGAAATCTCAACCTATCCACGAATCTAATTACGTTAAGAATTCCGAGCGAATTTTCCTTGAAGAAGGTGCTGAGGTAGAAAATTGCTCGCTTAATGCTTCTACCGGGCCAATTTATGTTGGCAAAAATGCTAAAATATTGGAAGGCAGTCTAATTAAAGGTGCGTTAGCGGTTTGCGAAGGTGCTTTAGTGAAGATGGGCGCGAAGATTTATGGCCCAACTACTTTAGGCCCTGGAAGTCGTGGTGGTGGTGAAATAAATAATGCAGTACTTTTTGCGAATTCCAATAAAGGCCATGATGGATATTTAGGGAATTCAGTTTTAGGTGAATGGTGTAACCTCGGAGCTGATACTAACAATTCCAACCTTAAGAATAATTATGCCGAAGTGCGTATCTGGGATTATGAAACCGAAGGTTTTGCTAGAACCGGTCTGCAATTTTGTGGATTAATGATGGGAGATCACAGTAAATGTGGTATCAATACAATGTTTAATACCGGTACAGTAGTAGGTGTAAGCGCGAATATTTTCGGAGCAGGATTTCCACGGAATTTCGTGCCTAGTTTTAGTTGGGGCGGTAGTGCCGGAACAACGGTTTACAAAACCGAAAAAGCTTTTGAAGTTGCTGAAATCGTTATGAAACGCAGAGACATAGTTTTTTCTGAAGAGGATAAAAAGATTTTGGAACACGTTTTTGAGGAAACTAGTAAATGGAGAAGAGGTTAGTTTTTTGTTTATGTTTTTTTAGAACATTACTTGCCAAAAGATTATTATAAAAATCACCATAATAACAGCGGATAATATTATTGTTTTCCGCTGTCTATTTTTGTTTTCTAATGTAATTTTCCTTCTTATTTCAAGAACGTGAGTCTCGTTCATTTTTTCAGGTTTAATTCCTTCAATTCCTGAGCCTGTAGATTTTTGAAATTTTTCAGTCTTCGATTTCTTTTGTCGCCGGTTGTTTTTAAATATAACATTGGCACCACTTGAACTTCCTCCAAATCCCATTCAACTTAATTTATTTTATAATAAAAGACGCTCATTCCTGTACTTATGAATCCTTCCTAAAAAATGTAGCCTCATAAGTATTACTATTCCCAACATTATCGGTTACAATAATTTTCAACTTATTTTCGGTTTCAGTGACTACGCCATCGCTAAAATCGTGAGTTAATGTATTGTTTTTGTATTCATATTCCATCAATATGAATTTACCGTTAACTGTAGCACGATAACTTTTAATTCCCGATAAATCATCGCTTATCTTTACCTGTAACGTATTGTTGTTGGAGATCCACTGCCCATCATTAAAATTCTTAGGCCATATTTTGGGTTTTGTAACATCTGATGCCAGGGTGTATTCCCCAAACGTTCTTGTTCTGGTAGTAAACCTTTTGGGTTTCTTGTAAGTTGAGGAATAATTTGGACGATCATTATAGCCTAACCTGGCAATAAATAATTTGTCTTTTTCTTCAGCAGAATATTCACTTACATCAAATCCTATGGTGATGTTTTTATGAAGTGGAGTGTGATCGTTATGAACTTTCACTTTATCTTCTCCAAATTCAATATCCAGGTAAGTGTTTTTGTAAAGACTTCCTTTTGGAATATAGATATCCATTCCGTTGGCTTCAGCAGCAAAAGGCTGATTTGCCTGTGCGAAATAATCGGTTTTCACTTCTTTTTTAGGCGGAATATCGTCGCGTTGTATTCCCTGAATTGGAACTCTTATTATTCGTTCGTTTCCGGCAAAATCCCTCACTTTTATTGTGTAATTATAATTAAGGCTATCCTGAATATATAGCTCCCCTTTATTTACTACCTCTTCATAAAGACTTAATGGATTTCCCTCTTCAACAAAAAGTTTTTGAACACGTTTTCTGTTTTTGCTATAATATTCATAATCTATAAGTTGATTTAAATGACGGGTCTCAGCAAAAGAAAAGCGTTTGAAGGGTAAGGTGAGTACGCGATCGCCATTTAGCTCAGCTTCAATTTGATAGACTCCGTTTCGGTTAGGTGCTCCATCTTGCTGGTCTACCGAGGAAACTCCGAAGCCAATATTTCCGCAGGCATCAACTTCACTGGCAATATAACTACCATCTTCAAGAGGAATGAGATTTATTTTTTGACGTTCCCGGGAATTATTTACGTGTGCATCTGTATCGAGAGGATAAGCATATAAACCGTCTATAATTGGTGCTCGGGAATCTTTAATATCTATTCCAAAAAGTTTAGGGTTCATAGGGCGCTGGCTGCCGTCCCGTATTTCAAAATGCAGGTGTGGGCCGCCGCTGCCTCCGGTATTACCGCTAAAAGCGATAAGCTCATCTTCTGCAACCCTTAATTCGCCGGCTTCAGGAAAAAGTTCTATTTCATAAGTTTCATTCGCATACTGACGTTTTTTTACATAAGCCTCAATTTCAGGCGAAAATTCCTTCAAATGGGCATATACTGTAGTGTAGCCGTTAGGATGCTGCACATATAGCGCTTTTCCGTAGCCATAATGCTGAATATTAATTCGGCTAACATATCCTTTGGCCGAAGCTACTACATCCAATCCCTGTCTCTGTTGGGTTTTAATATCTAAACCACTATGAAAATGATTAGAGCGTAATTCTCCAAAAGTTCCTGATAACACCAATGGTACTTCCAAAGGATTTTTAAAATAATCTTTCGGAACCTCAGGCTGCGCCATTGCAGCAGAGGTGATAAATAAAATAATGACAGTTAAAGTATATTTCATATAAATTTTTTATTTGGGGTCTAATTGGGCTGTAAAGTTAATTAAAGTTTAACCAAAAATTAAAGGCTTAGTGCTTAGAAACTTAGAAATAGTCTTGCCTATTTTTAAAAATAGAATAGAAAACAATTGGCATATTAGAGCGCGAATGTTAACTTTGTGGGGATAAGCATTACATTTGGCTTTTATGAGTGAATTGACAGAAATCGTTGATAGCCTTGAAAATAGGATTAGTAAGCTGCTTCATAAGTATGAAAATTTAAAGCAAATTCATAGTTCTTTAGAGGCAGAAATGATTACTGTTAAAGATGAAAATCAAAGATTGGCCCAAAAACTGGAAGGGTCTAATATAGAAGTTCAAAACCTTAAAGCCGCCAATGCAATGCTAGGCAGTACCGAATTCAAAACAGAAACTAAGCTTAAATTAAACAGCTTAATAAGGGAAATTGATCAATGCATTGTTCAATTATCTGAATAATAAATATGGCCGATAAATTAAAAATAAAACTTTCTATTGCAGATCGTGTGTATCCTTTAACAATTAATCCTCAACAGGAAGAAGGTTTACGTAAAGCTGCAAAGAAAATTGAGGCTATGATTAAGCAATTTGAGCAAAGTTATGCCGTAAGGGATAAACAAGATGTATTGGCGATGTGCGCCTTGCAGTTTGCCGCCCAAACAGAGCAAAAAGATATAGATAGATCTACAGATACGCTTGAAGCAGAAGATAAACTTAAATCGCTTAATGATTTGCTGCAAAAGCACTTAGTATCGTAAACGTTCTTTAAATAAAATAAAGGTTACTGCCTGTATTAGTGATATTTTGATAAACTCAACAGAGATTCTTTAAAGAGGGTGAGTCTAAGTTGTAAAAGCGCGCCGCTCCCGATTTTTTCGGGATGAGCGGATTCTTGATCAGCTTGTTAGCCCTAAACTTGTTTTTAAGGAGTTTTATACAAAAACCTATCTAATACAGGCTTTTTTTATACATAAATTTCAAATATGGACATATTATTAAATATAGTTATTGGGTTAATTGGTATAGCAATAGGATTTGCAATTGCCAAGCAAATGGAGCGAAAGAGAGCTTCACAAACAATTAAAAATGCCAAGAAAAAGGCAGCTACTATTCTAAAAGAAGCAAAATCTGAAGGAGAAAGTATTAAGAAAGATAAAATTCTTCAGGCTAAAGAAAAATTCATTGAATTAAAATCGGAGCACGAAAAAGTAATCTTGAACCGAGATAAAAAGATGAATGATGCTGAAAAACGCATTCGGGATAAAGAATCTCAGGTTTCTGGAGAATTAAGTAAAAATAAAAAGCTCAATAAAGAGTACGAGAATAAGCTAGCAGATTATAATCAGCGAGTAGAATACCTTGAAAAGAAAAGGGAAGAGATCGATAAGCTTCACAATAGCCAGATTCAGCAATTAGAAGTGATATCCGGACTTTCTGCCGATGAGGCTAAAGCACAACTTTCTGAAGCTTTAAAGGACAGTGCGAGAACAGATGCTATGGCCTTGATCCAGGATACCGTAGAGGAAGCTAAATTAACCGCACAACAGGAAGCTAAGAAGATTATTATTAATACGATTCAACGAATTGGAACCGAAGAGGCAATAGAAAATTGCGTGTCGGTATTTAATTTGGAAAGTGACGATGTGAAGGGTAGAATTATTGGCCGTGAAGGTAGAAATATTAGGGCTCTGGAAGCTGCTACCGGTGTTGAAATAATTGTAGATGATACTCCGGAAGCTATTATTCTTTCTTGCTTCGATTCGGTTAGAAGAGAAGTTGCCCGTTTATCGTTACATAAACTGGTTACCGATGGTAGAATACACCCGGCCAGAATTGAGGAAGTTGTTAAAAAGACCCGTAAGCAAATTGATGAGGAAATAATAGATATAGGAAAACGTACGGTAATAGATCTTGGAATTCATGGTCTAAATCCTGAGCTAATCAAGCTGGTTGGCCGAATGAAATATCGTTCTTCCTATGGTCAGAACTTATTGCAGCACTCCAGGGAAGTTGCAAAACTTTGCGGTGTGATGGCCTCAGAGCTTGGTATTAATCCTAAACTCGCTAAACGCGCAGGATTACTTCATGATATTGGTAAAGTGCCGGAAACCGAAACTGAGATGCCTCACGCAATTCTTGGAATGCAATGGGCAGAGAAGCATGGTGAAAAACCAGAAGTTTGTAATGCAATTGGGGCTCACCACGATGAGATAGAGATGAACTCGCTGTTATCTCCTATAGTACAAGTTTGTGATGCGATTAGCGGTGCAAGACCTGGCGCTAGAAGACAGGTATTAGACTCTTATATTCAACGTTTAAAAGATCTTGAAGAGATCGCCTTTGGCTTTGGTGGAGTGAAGAAAGCTTATGCTATCCAGGCTGGACGTGAATTACGTGTAATTGTAGAAAGCGAGAAAGTAAACGACGAAAAAGCAAACAATCTTTCTTTTGAAATTTCCCAAAAGATACAAACTGATATGACCTATCCCGGGCAGGTTAAAGTAACTGTAATACGAGAAACCCGAGCAGTAAATATCGCGAAGTAAACAAAGAATATTTTTTTAGGACTAATAATATAAGTCTTATCATTACCTAAACTGAAAAAGCCTTAGAGAATAACTTCTAAGGCTTTTTTCGTAAGCTGTAGTTAAAAAAATATACTATTTTGGTTATAACTACTTAGGCTCTATAATCGTCATCATCAAAGATATTTTCATAGGAGTTACCTTTGGTTACAAAAAACTCTCCATTTACATATCTAAAATGCTTATCCAATTCAGCGATCTCCTTAAGGTCGGATTCATCCAAATTAACACCTGAACTTTGTAGATTTTCCTTTATACGACTTTCGTTAGTAGATTTAGGGATTACGGCAGTTCCCCGTGTCTCGCTCCATTTAATTAAAACTTGTCCGGCGCTGGCTCCATGTTTTTTAGCAATTTTCTTTATCACAGGGTTCTCGAGTAATGAAGGCTCGTCTTTCGCTTTCATAGCGTCAGGTCTATCTCCACTTCCCAAAGGAGAATAAGCGGTTACGTGTATATTATTGCTGCTACAGAATTCCAATAAATCATTTTGCTGCAGATAGGGGTGAAGCTCTACCTGGTTCATTTCAGGATTCTCTGAAGTTTCTTCCATTAATTCTTCCAGTTTCATAGAGCTAAAATTAGAAACCCCAACGTGTTTTACCAGGCCTTGCTTTTTAGCCTCTAACATCATATTCCAGGTTTCCTTGAGTGGCGCCTCTTCTAAAGATAGGTAGTCTTCGTCGTTTTCCGGAAAACTCACCTCCGGTTTAAAAGCAACCGGCCAGTGAATAAGATATAGGTCTAAGTAATCTAACTGCAGGTCTTTTAAGGTCTTTTTTAGCGCAGGAATAACATCCTCTTTTTTATGTGCATTATTCCATAATTTTGAAGTGATCCATACTTCTTCACGCTTAATTTTTCCCTCATTAAAAACTTCTGAAAAAGCTTCACCCACAGCGTCTTCATTGCCATAAGTGGCAGCACAATCAATATGTCTATAGCCATTATTTAAAGCAATCTTTACTGCTTCTTTTACTTCTTCTTTACCAGACTTCCAGGTTCCTAAACCTATTGCTGGCAATTCATCACCATTTTTAAATTTTAATGTTTTCATTTTTTAGGTTTTTATAGGAAACAAAGTTTCCGTAGTAATTTTTGAAAATTGTTTTCCTTGAAATTACTAATAAATAAAGGCATTCGGAAGATTTGAAAGCGCTTTAACCCAACTTTAATAGCATTTTAGCCTCGCGGATGAAATTGTTCTACCACTTCCCGAAGATGTTTGCGATCTATGTGCATATATACCTCGGTAGTGGTGATGCTCTCATGACCCAACATTTGCTGAATTGCTCTTAGATCGGCGCCGTTTTCCAGTAAGTGGGTAGCAAAAGAATGACGAAAAGTATGCGGACTTATTTTCTTCTGAATTCCGGCTTTTTTGGCTAACCTTTTAATAATGGTGAAGATCATTGCCCTTGTGAGTTTATTTCCTCGCCGGTTTAAAAATAGAATATCTGAGTCTTCTTTATTTATTTTTTGATGAATTCTAACTTCATCTTTATAGATGTTGATAAACTTCTTGGTGTAGTCTGAAGTTGGTACAAGGCGTTGTTTGTTTCCTTTCCCGGTAATTTTAATGAAACCTTCATCAAAATAGAGGTCAGAGATCTTTAAATGGGTTAATTCACTAACTCGCAAGCCACAGCCGTATAGTGTCTCTAAAATAGCGCGGTTACGTTCCCCCTGTGCTTTGCTTAGATCTACAGTTGCAATGAGCAGGTCTATTTCTTCAGTAGAAATCGTATCCGGAAGTTTTCGGCCTATTTTAGGAGATTCTATGAGGTCCAGGGGATTATCTTTTCGGTAATCTTCAAAGATCAGGTAATTAAAAAATCCGCGTAAGCCAGATATTATACGCGATTGCGAGCGGGCATTAACTTCTTTAGCGATCTCATAAATAAATTGCTGAACAA
>DATFJA010000037.1:0-7136 GCA_035269545.1 Salegentibacter sp. | reverse complement strand
AATTATATATAGATGAAAAAAATAGTACTTTTTTGCTTTTTAAGTATTGGTTTAATTTCCTGTAATTCTGAAGGTAAAGCTGAAGCCGATCTATTGGTTTTTAATGCTGAAATTTATACGGTGGATAATAATTTTAATACTGCTGAAGCATTTGTAACTAAAGACGGAAAATTTCTGGAGATAGGAAATGCTGAAGAACTTCAGGAGAAATATAATATCGCAGAGAAACTGGATGCCGGTGGCAAAAGTGTTTTCCCTGGCTTTATAGATGGGCATGCTCATTTTTATAGACTGGGTTTGCAACAACAACGGGTAGACCTTACCGGGACAAAGAGCTTTGACGAAGTAGTTCAACGTATTGTAGATTTTCAGAATAAGCGAAATGTTGAATTTATCACCGGTAGGGGATGGGATCAAAACGACTGGAAAAATAAAGAATTTCCTAATAAAGATACTTTAGATCAATTATTTCCTGATACACCTGTAGCTGTAACCAGGATAGACGGGCATGCACTTTTGGCCAACCAGGCTGCTTTAGATAAAGCGAATATTACCACTCAAACTTCCTTTAGCGGTGGTGATATTGAACAAGAGAATGGTGAACTAACCGGTATCATAATAGATAACCCCATGGAGCTTATCGCCAAAGCGCAACCTGCGCCTTCAACCAAAGAACAGGTGAACGCTTTAATGGATGCTCAAAAACTGTCTTTTGAGTACGGTTTAACAACAATTGTGGACGCTGGGATAGATAAGGAAACTATTGATCTTATGGATAGTCTTCATAAGGATGGAAGCCTTAAAATTAGGCTTTACGCTATGATAAGCAACACAAAAGAAAATCTCGACCATTACTTGGATAAAGATCCTATTAAGACAGAAAGATTAAATGTACGTTCGGTGAAGTTTTATGGAGATGGTGCTCTAGGTTCAAGAGGAGCTGCTTTAAAAGAAGAGTATAGCGATCGCGCCGGCCATTTTGGAGCTTTGCTTTCGCCTGTAGAAGACTTCAAAGCCACGGCAGAGCGCGTAGCTGCATCAAAATTTCAGCTTAATACGCACGCTATTGGAGACTCAGCTAATTATATGGTTTTAGAAACTTATGATAAACTTTTAGCTAATGATGAAGATCGACGATGGAGGGTGGAACATGCACAGGTAATTGATGAAGAAGATTTTAAATTTTTCAGCAAAAATATTATTCCTTCTGTTCAACCTACGCACGCAACCAGTGATATGTACTGGGCCGAGGATCGATTGGGCGAAGAAAGAATTCAGGGGGCTTATGCTTACAAGAAGTTGCTGGATCAGGCCGGGATTTTAGCTTTGGGTACCGATTTCCCTGTAGAAGAGGTGAGTCCTTTTCTTACTTTTTATGCAGCGGTAGCAAGACAGGATACCGATAACTTCCCAGAAGATGGTTTTATGAAAGAACAGGCACTTTCAAGAGAAGAAACCTTAAAAGGAATGACCATATGGGCTGCTTATGCAAATTTTGAAGAAGAAGAGAAAGGAAGCATTGAAGCCGGTAAATTTGCCGATTTTATTATCCTGGATAAGGATATTATGAAGGTTGAGAATTCAGAAATCCCCGGGATTGAAGTTTTAGAAACATATGTAAATGGAGAAAAGGTATATTAAAACCATTCGGTTAAAAATAGATATCTTTGCTTCTCAAAAAAATATAAGAAAATGAACGACGGATTATATGCAAAATTTTATACCACTAAAGGCCAGATTTTAGTGGGATTGGAATATGAAAAAGTTCCGGGAACAGTTGGGAACTTCGTAGGACTTGCCGAGGGTAAATTGGAAAATGATGCAATTCCTCAGGGAAAGCCTTATTACGACGGACTTAAATTTCACAGGGTAATTCCTAATTTCATGGTTCAGGGCGGCGATCCGCTAGGAACAGGAGTTGGAGGTCCCGGTTATAAGTTCGAAGATGAAATTCACCCCGATTTAAAACACGATGCTCCAGGAAAACTTTCTATGGCAAATGCCGGCCCTGGAACTAATGGAAGTCAGTTTTTTATTACCCATACCGAAACTCCATGGTTAGACGGGAAACATACTGTTTTTGGTAGTGTGATTCAGGGTCAGGATGTTGTAGATAGTATTGAGCAAGGCGATGAAATTGAAAAGCTCGAGATCATTAGATCGGGCGAGAAGGCTGAAAATTTTAATGCTGTAGAGTCTTTTAGACAATTTGATGGCGCTAAAGCCAAAAGAGAAGAAGCAGCTAAGAAAAGGGAAGAAGAATTATTGGGCGAATTATCCCAGGGCTTCAAAACTACGGAAAGCGGACTTCGATATAAAATTGAAAAAAAGGGAGAAGGAGCAAAACCTGAAAAAGGACAAACCGTTTCAGTACACTACAAAGGAATGCTAACCGATGGAAGCGTTTTTGATTCTTCTTATAAAAGAAATCAGCCGTTAGAATTTCCTGTGGGAGTAGGGCACGTAATTAGTGGATGGGACGAAGGTATTCTACTTTTAAATGTAGGAGACCAGGCACGCTTCGTTATTCCTTCACATTTGGCTTACGGAGAACGTGGTGCCGGTGGTGTAATTCCGCCAAACGCAGCTTTGGTTTTTGATGTAGAATTGGTTGCGGTAAAATAGGCCTAATCAAGAATCCTTAAAATATTAGACCTCACAGGTTTTCGAAACCTGTGAGGCCTTTTTTTATGAAGTCATCCTGAATTTATTTCAGAGCCTGCTCCGAAATTTGTTCGGAGATCTAAGTTGTTTAAAATTATAAAAGCTTAGAACCTCGATGAAAATTTAGGAAGACGTACATAGTAGAAGTTCGTTTTATTTAGAGTCTGGCTGAGGTGTTATTCTAAGATATGGTTTTACTTCTTTAAAACCTTTAGGGAACATCTTTTTTGCCTCTTCATTAGAAACCGAAGGACTAATCACTACATCGTCTCCCTGTTCCCAGTTAGCCGGTGTGGCTACCTTCTGGTAAGCAGTAAGTTGTAGCGAGTCTATAACTCTCAATAATTCATCGAAATTCCTACCTGTACTTGCCGGATATGTGATAATTAACTTTATAGATTTATCAGGTGCAATAACGTAAACCGAACGTACGGTAAGAGTGTCATCGGCTTTTGGGTGAATCATTCCATACAGATTAGAAACCTTCTTATCTTCATCAGCGATAATAGGAAAATTCACAGTGGTATCCTGGGTTTCGTTTATATCCTTTATCCAGTCTTTATGTGATTCTACACCGTCTACACTTAAAGCCATCACCTTTGTATTGCGAGCTTCAAATTTATCTTTGTATTTCGCCACAGTTCCAAGTTCAGTTGTACAAACCGGTGTATAATCGGCAGGGTGCGAAAATAAAATTCCCCAGCTATCTCCTAAATAATCATAAAAATTGATTTTTCCTTCTGAAGTCTCTGCATCAAAATTTGGTGCTTTATCTCCTAATTTTAACTCGCTCATAATAATTTATTTTAGTGAATGAATATATAAAATTAAAGAATTTTTTCAGCATAATCCTACTAAGCCAATAGGATTTGCCTGCTTTATAATAAGATTAACTAATAGCAATTTATAAAAAGGAAATACTGTGTTAAGATTCAGGTGTGTACTTCCATTTGATATTACAACCAACACTGGGTTTTTGATTTTCAGGGACTTTTTTATTAGAAAGAACGGCATCCATGGCATCGCGCAAATGTCTTCCATTTACCGGAATCCCATTTCCCGGGCGGGAATCGTCCAATTGCCCGCGATAGATTAGTTTTAATTCATCATTAAAAAGATAGAAATCTGGTGTGCAGGAAGCTTTGTAAGCTCTTGCAACTTCCTGGGATTCGTCGTAGAGATAGGGGAAAGAGTATTGGTGTTTTCTGGCAACCTCGTTCATATTATCAGGATGATCTGCAGGATAGTTTTCTACATCATTACTCATAATTGCAGCAAAACCAAAACCCAGAACACGGTAATCTCCTGCCAATCTTACTATTTCTTCGTTCACATGTTTTACAAAGGGGCAGTGGTTGCTTATAAACATAATTAAAGTACCCTTTGGACCCTTAATATCTTCAAGAGAATACCTATTGCTTGTAATTACGTCTACCAGGTTAAAATCTGGTGCCTGGGTACCTAAAGCGATCATGTTTGAAGCGGTTCTCGCCATTTTTCTTTTTCTTATAAATTCAATTGATAATCGAGTTTTAAAATGCCCCCGGTGCTTGCCTTGAGAATTGAAATATTGTTACATATGTATACCTCGTTGGCTTACCCTGAGGTAATTTACGAATTCACTTCGAAATATGAAGTTTTTTTCTAATTTGGATCAAAAATAGAATATGGAAATTTCCTGGAAGGATTTTGAAAAAGTAGATATGCGTATTGGAACAATCACTGAAATTTCAGATTTTCCTGAAGCTAAAAATCCTGCTTATAAAATGCTTATTGACTTTGGGGAAGACATAGGTAAAAGAAAAACTTCTGCACAAATCACCAGGCGCTATAAGAAAGAGGAATTACTAAACCGGCAAATCGTAGCCGTGGTTAATTTTCCGAAGAAACAGATTGCAAATATTATGAGCGAATGCCTGGTTCTTGGGGCAGTAGGACAAGATAATGATATCGTGCTACTGAACCCCGATTCTAAAGTGGAAAATGGGCTACAAGTAGGATAAATAAGCTAATCCTCTATTTTTCTGTATTTACTCCCACAGGCTTCGATGCATGCAGGATTATGTGGGTAAACAAATAAACTCCCTTCTTTTAACTCATAGCGAAGCGTAAAAATTTTATCTGCACAATTTGAGCTAATCATTTTTTCAGAAACTTCGTATGCAGCTTCGTTAATTTCTTCACCATTACAGAAACTTGTAGAGGAAAAAACCATTCCATCTTCACCAAATTCCAGGACTCTACCGTTTTCTACAGTTCGCCAGCTACCACTACCATCACCGGGATCGGCCAGGGTTTCTGTTAACTGCCATTTCCCGGTAATTTCTTTGGTCTCAAGATTTGCCGGACCACTAAGCGTGGTAGAGCAGCTCGCTATAGTTGCAAAAAAGAAAATTAGTAATAAATTTCTCATCTTCTAAGGTTTAGGTTCTATTCTATAGATGCAACATCGACATAATGGTTGCGTGGATTGAACTTAAAGTTACATTTCATCACCAAAGAAGATCGCATTCATGAGTAATTTATTAGTTCCATACCAAAAAGCCCTGAAGTTAGTATTATCGGTAAATAGAATTACATTGCCGCGGCCCATTCCTGTATGTTTAAATGGAACTGTGCCGGCTATAGCTTCTAATTTCTGTGTGCTAATGTATCCGCTTAGCAAAGGATTTTCAGTATACTGAATTGGGTTATTGTAGCTCTGTTTGTCGGCTTCTACAAAAATTGTAGTGTTTCTAAACAAGGCAAGTTCATCATCGGTATAACCAAAATTTACCGGATGTGAACGATCAATTTCTGTTTCAAAGATAGCACCGCCAATGCCCTGGGCACCTCTAAAATCTCTTCGCTCTTCAAAACTAATATTTTCGGCAATCAAACTATCTTTTTTAATTTCCAGGTCCATAAAATCTTCCTCTTCAAAAAAGCGCGCTGCATTGCGATAACCAATTAAAGTTCCACCCTCGCGAACCCATTCTTTAAGTTTTTCTATGTCATCTTTTTTTAAGGCACTTCCCCAGGAGTTTGGTAAGATGATATCGGTATATCGACTTAGATCTGCACGTGAAAATCTTCTTGTATCCAATTTGGTGATCTTCATATCGTAACGCTGGTCAAATAAATGCCAGATCTCCCCGGCATCGTAAGGAGTGATTCCCTCACCAACAATTAATGCTACTTTGGCTGGTTCGAGTGCTTTAAACTGATTACTCCCCAGGTTAACGCCCTGGGTTAATCCCGTGTTAATTGCATCGATTTGTACATTCGATTTTTCTGTTACTTTTTGCAGAAACTCGAACATTTTGTCTGTATCTAATTTTTGATTTTGGACCGGGATAAGAATTGTTCCGTAATCATATTTTGAATTGGCTAAAGTAAAAGGTTGCATTCCAACTTTTGCACGAAGTCCTTTTTCAAGGATCATATTTAAAGCTTTCGGAGAATAGTAATCGTGCCATTGCATAACATAAGCATAGCTGCTTTTTTCTAAAGGCTGAATTTCCGGTTTTGTCAGCTTGCCTATTTTCTCTCCCGCATTTCTCATTTTAATATCTTCAGCAAAATCAAGATTGAAGGCCAACGGAAGCGTCCAGGCCGAAACATCGTAGAATAAACTATCCTCAAATTTGGTGCGACGTTCAAACATTGCTTTTACGAGTCTATGTTGACGCTGATCTTTAGGAACTACATAAGCCGTGTTCTTTTTAAAAGTTTCTCCATTGGCTTCTAAATCACCCTTTAATCTGTAGATTTCTATTTTGTGTTTTTCAAGGATCTTTGCCAATTCGTAAGCGGCGGAAGCATCTTTGTCACTTCCAAAAACATAGGCGCCATTTTCAGCTGAATTACGAGCGTTTTTATAGAAATTACGCTGATAGTTTAGGATCTCTTTACGCATATTTTTAGCGGCTTCTAAGGTTGAAAGCGCTGCCGTAAATTGATTTCTAATGGTAAATGGAAAGGTTAATACGCCATTGTCGGTTTCCTGGGCGTGTCCACGCGAACTTCCCTGTTCAAAAAGAATCCCTATACTCCCATTAATATCAGGGAAAGTAGATCCTTTTCCGTAATAAAAATCGTCGTAGTTTTCTTCGGTATAATAAAAGGAGCCTAGTTCATCAAAAGCTTCAGCGTGGTAGGTTCCTATTTCTTTGGTAATTTCCTGGTTTATATCTGGGGTTAGAGGATGGGTTCTTGAAGGAATTCCAGGCTGAAAGAAAAAGCTGGAATTTGAACCCATCTCGTGATGATCTGTTAAAATATTCGGCATCCATTTATGAAAAGTTTCAATGCGAGCCTGGGATTCCGGTAGTTGAACCGGTAGCCAGTCCCGGTTCATATCAAACCAATAATGATTAGTTCTGCCGCCTGGCCAAACTTCGCTGTATTCCCGGTCTTGTGGATCGGGATTAATATTTTCGCTTTTATTGGTGTTAGCCCAGTAAGCAAAACGCTGTAAACCATCGGGATTA
>DATFJA010000036.1:0-2416 GCA_035269545.1 Salegentibacter sp. | reverse complement strand
CTACAATTTACCTGGTACGTCAGGATTACACAAAGCGTGGAATGCTTGAGTCTATTAACGAGAAATATGGTAAAGGGGAAATCAAGAACATCAGTTTTGTATTAAACCACTTTGTACACCGTGCTAAATATGGTTATGGTTACGGCTATGGTTATGGTTACGGCTATGGTTATGGCTACGGGTACAACCGTTACTCCAAAGGCTACGTAGAAAAATCTGATCCCACCCGAAAATTCAAACGCTGGTGGAAGAAAGCGATGCGGAATTTTGAATAGTGGGTCAAGAGTGAAGGGTGATGAGTGAAGAGAAAAGCGTGAAAAAACTTAATAAGGAAAGATGAATCATAAAGATCTGGATGTTTGGAAAAGGAGTATGGATTTGGTGGAAGAGATTTATAAGCTTACTTCTAATTTTCCTTCTTCAGAAATATATGGCTTGACAAATCAGCTTAGGCGGGCTTCGGTTTCAATTCCTTCCAATATTGCTGAAGGGGCAGCCAGAAAGGGTAATAAAGAACTGCTTTATTTTATAAATGTTGCAATTGGTTCTATAGCGGAAATAGAAACTCAATTATTAATTGCAATGAGGTTAAAATATATGAATGAAGATAATTCCATCTTTGAGTCAGCCACAGAAGTTCGTAAGTTACTGCTGGGGTTCAGAAACTATTTAAACAAAAAGTAGTTAACTCCTCACTACTCACTCTTTACTCCTCACTTCTAACGGTAATGAGCGAAGCGAATAAAACTAGCCGAGCTTTCTAAGATGATTAGTAGTTTGAAGCGATATTTGAAGAAATAATAGTTGTTAGTATGTAGTGATTAGTCGTTAGAGCCATAAGAACTACCGTCTAAAGACTAAAATCTCCCGACTTTTTTTACGCCACGAATCCACGGATATTTAGTCTTTGCTCTTTATTCCTGATTTTTCTTCTCGTCATTACGAGCGACGCAGCGTGGTAATCTTATGATTGAAAGTTTTCGAATAAAGAGATTGCTTCAGTCGTTCCTCCATCGAAATGACGCTTTTACTCGATAATCGAGATTGAATACTCCGAGGCTTGCCTCGAAATCAAATTATATTTCCAATAATAGTGCTTCGTGAGCTTGCTCCGAAGTAGTTTGCTGATGTTTTGCAATGAATCCACGGATTTTTTAATGTTTTGTGGCTTGTTTCGGGATCAGGGATAAAAGCTCCTTCCCTTTTTTCAAAAGAGGGTGGCACATCTTCGATGTGACGGAAGGGCTTTTGCGTAGTTAGAATGCTTCTTGCCCAGCTAAAGCTAATCAGAATCTCACTCTATATTATGTATTAGATGTTAGAAAAAACTACCGTCTAAAGGCTCAGGTCTACCGACTAAGCAATTGAGATACAGGATCCCGGTAATTTTATTTGGGAGTGATTCTCAGCGAGAACAAATGCAAAATAGAGGAGAAAGAAATCTCCTAAGGATTCGCTGTTATCTAAAAAAAGAATTTACGAAAGAACGTTTACCAGGATTATGGAAACTGATTGGGAGATTAGTATTGGCGGACTGAATTTGCGATGGAATTATGATAACCAATTCTCACATTTCGGCGTAGACTCTTTCAGGGCATAGACCGGTATATTCGCAAAACTCATCAATTGTGACATATTGATGCCGTGCTTTGTGGTGTTTCTTTTTAATCTCACGTATAATTCTTCTGGCGTGAGACACACTTATTCCCATCAGCAGAGCTGCGTCCTTGGGGTAAATACAAATTTGCTTCATGATAATAAAAATTAGATCCGGGGTTAATCAGTAAAAATTGCATAGGCTAGATGTTAAAATTCATAATTTTAAGTAGGTATACTAAAATCTAAATTAGATAGAAATATGAAATAAATTAACATAAAATTGCATAAGTTATTAACGTTGATTGTTGATAAGCAGGGTTTTATGAAAACTTATTGCCTTTGGTCGATAAAATTATCCCATATATAGAAATTCCCATAATTTCATTTTTTCCTTCAGAAAGATAATTCTCACAATTAATTTTCATCATTCTTAAAATAAGATCTTTTGTAAAGAAGATATAGGGTTTTTATAGGGTATGTATAGGGAAGCCATGGCTTAGGAGCTGTTTATTAAGGATTTTTAGAAATAATTGGGAAGCAAAAGAAACGACAATGTGTTCAAAGTGATTATAATAGCGCAAATGTTATCAATTTAATGCATTAAGCATTTAAAAGAACCCTAAGTAATTCAAAGGAAACAAAATATTTCAGCTTTGGGTTTTTTAGGGTTTTGCATGACCAAATAAACCAAAGAAAATTAAAATAAATCAAGAGATATCAGGATGTGTAGCTCCTATTGTATTGTATTTCAAATAGATATAAGTTTGTTTTATTATTAACCCCAAAAATTTATATCATGGGAAAATCAAATGGGATC